>JACPDC010000026.1 GCA_016184235.1 Deltaproteobacteria bacterium
CTCGATGATCTGCCCGAGGCCGTGTTTTAAGAATACATTGACGATATCGCGGAACCGCCCCAGGTTTCTATACGTGCGGCGGATCCGGAATAACCCGACGGGCTTCATGGCCGGTGGGGCAGGCCTACTTCCGCATCGCAGTCTCTTTGAGGAGCTTGGAAAGGTTTTCGATCTGTTTTTCCAGGCGCGTGATATCGTCACGCGAGGGCAGGTTCATCAGACCCAAGGTCTTGTTCACCCTCTCGTTCACTTTCTGCTCCAGATCCCTCGCGCTCTCCTCGGCCCTGTTCATCCAGTCCTTGAGCAGCCTGGCGGCCTCGGCGTCGTTGAGCTCCCCTTTCTTGACCAGGTCGTCGACGAAGTTCTTGACCGACTCCTGCACCCCCAACCCCGCCAGCAGGGCTTTCTTGGCCATGTCAAATACACCCATAAGTTACCTCCCTCTGAAAAATTTACCCGAGTTGTCTATCGCAATGAGTCCTACCCGACGACTTCTCTAAAGGGATAAACATATACGTTAATGACTCAAGGTGTCAAACAGACAAACGGGCCGGTCGTTCAAACAGTTCAATCCGTTCAAATCGTCAAAAAATTGAATATATTGAACGTCTTAAACGACTTGAACGTTTTGAGCAGCTTTTCACTGATTTTGCAGGTAAGCCACCAGGCGCTCCAGCCCCTCGGCCGTGGTGATGCGGGGAGCGTAGCCGAAATCCCGCTTCGCCCTGGAGACATCGAAGTAGTGGGACTTGGCGAGCTGGGCGGCAAGAAAGCGGGTCATCCGCGGCTCCCGGCTCAGGAGCAACAGCGTATGGACGACCTCCAGGGCCGCTCCCAGGCTCTTCGCGGTGCGATACGAGATCGCTTTGTCGACCTTCGGGATACCGAGCCGTTCGAGCAGACGGTTGATGAAATCCCACAGCACGACCGGCTCCCCCTGACTGATGAAATAGACCTGCCCGGCGACGGGCGAGCCGGCCCTGAGATGATCCGCCGCCTGCAGGTGGGCGTCGGCCGCGTTCTCAACGTAAGTGACGTCCACTTTGTTCGAGCCGTCGCCCACGACGAAAAGCTGTCCCGCCCGCGCGCGCTCAAGCACCTTGGGAATAAGATGGTTGTCGCGCGGCCCCCAAACCAGATGAGGCCTCAGCGCCGTGGTCAGGAGCCCCTCCCGCCCGTTGGCGGCGACCACAAGCCGCTCCGCCATGGCCTTGGTTTCAGGGTAATAGCAGTCGTAGCGATCCGGATAGGGATAGGTCTCATCGATATTGCACAGATCGGATCGATCAAAGATCACGCTCGGCGTGCTGGTGTAGACGAGCCTGGGCACGGCGCGGGCGCGGCACCCGGCGAGGACATTTTCCGTGCCCTGCACGTTGACGGCGTAGAAGTCGCGCCATCTCCCCCAGATGGCGGGAAGAGCGGCGACATGAAAAACCACGTCGATCTTCTCGCAGGCCTTGGCGACGGCAGCCGCATCACGCAGGTCACCCTGGACGGTTTCGATCCCGGGCCGCGCCAATTCCGGGTACTTGCTGCGCCCCAGGACGCGAACAAAATCCCCCCGCGCCACCAGTCTCTCGACGATGTAGCGACCGAGAAATCCGCCTCCTCCTGTAACCAGCGCCTTCATGGGCTCGATTTCCCTCGCCGAAGGGAGCCTGCCGAACCACGAATCTTGTCCGCCGCCCACAGGGCGAGCTGCTCCCGAATGATCTTGGCGTTGTGGCGAAAGTCGACGGGAAATCCGCGATGAAACAGCACGTCCCGGATATCCCTGGTAAGCTCGCTTTTGCCCGCCAGCTCCAGAAGCTCGCGCGCGAACCTCTCGGCATCCCGGGCGCGCGCCGGCATGGCGCCATCCTTCGGCTCCACGATGATCACCGGACGCTGGCTCGACTGCGGGCCGACGCCGACAAGCGCCGAGCGAAACACGCTCGGATGCTGGTTGAAGATCGCTTCGCACGGTATGGTAAACATAGTTTTCTGCGCCGTGACGACGCGGTGGTTTTTCCGGCCGCAAAACCACAGCCTCCCCTTTTCATCGAGATACCCCACGTCGCCCATGCGATGCCAGAGCGAGTCGCCGTCCCGGATCTTGGCGAGCGCCGTCTGTTCCGCCCTCTTGTAATACTCCCTGGTGACCACCGGCCCCCGGACTACAATCTCGCCGATCCCGTTGGCGGGAAGAACCAGGCTTTGGTCCCACGCGGGAATCGGCTCATCGCAGATTCTGATGATCTTCAGCGCGATCCCGGGAAGGGCGCGACCCACGCAGATGCCGGCGCCCTGACGGCTTCGCTCCAGCGCTTCGGCCAAAACTTCCGAGCCCGCTATCGACGCCACCGGCAACGCCTCGGTGGCGCCGTAGGGCGTATAGCTCTCCCCCCCCGCCGGCAGTATTTCTCTGAGCCGCTTGAGCAGCTCGCCCGGTACCGGCGCGCCGGCAAGCAGGACCTTTCTGAGCGCAGGGAGCCTGAGACCCCGCTCGACGCAATACGGGCTGACCCGGTTCCAGAAGGCCGGCGAGCCGAAGGAATAGGTCACGCCGTATTCCCGGATCGGCGCGAGAATATTTTCCGGATCGACCTCGGCCGGTTTGGTCGGATCCATATCCGGCAGGACGCAGGTCGTGCCCATGGCGATGCAGAGCAGCGCAAACGGGGCAAAGGCGGGAAACCCCACCTCCTCTTCGCCGATCCGGAAAGCCTCTTGGATGGATCGTATCTGGGCGCCGAGCATGCCGTGAAGGTAAAGCACCCCCTTCGGGATGCCGGTGCTGCCCGTGGTGAAAAAAATCGCCGCCGGATCCTCTCCGCTCACCGGCTCCATTGGAAACCGGCTCCAGGCCCGATCGCGCAGCCGCTCCAGCGTCGGGCCGCCCCAGAACCAGCGCCGCCCGACGGTGACGGCCTGCTTCACCTCCCGAAAACGGTTCCGGTAAAGCCTCTTCAAAGCGTGGACCAACGGGACGGCGATCAGCGCCTGGGGCTCCACTTCTTTAATGCAGTGGAGCAAATTCCTCTTGCCCATTCCCGGGTCGATCAGGATCAAGACGGCCCCCAGCTTGAAGACCGCGAAGGTCAACGCGAGAAATTCCACTCCGGGCGGAACCATGAGAAGCACCCGGCAGCCGCGTCCGACCCCGATCTCCCTGAGGCCGTGGGCGATGCGATCGCTCTCTTCGTCCAGCTCCCGAAAGGTCATCGCCCGGTAAGAGACGCGCCCCGCCGGACGGGAGCGCCGGGGGTAAAAGAGCGCGGTTTTCGACGGCGTCCTGGCCGCCGCCGCGGTCAAATGGGAGGCAACGTTCATACCCTCCATCCTCAGGCTGTTTTTTCCAGAAATTCCCGGAGCCACGGGATGATCCGCTCATAGGCATCTTCCACCACGTAATGTCCCGCGTCGTCTATCTCTTTCACGATGGCGGCCGGAAAGCGCTCTCTCCACGATTGCAACAAGCGCTTGGTAAAAACCGGGTCCCGGCCGCCCCACATGATGAGCATGGGACGGCCCCGGAACTGCGCCAGGCCGCCCTCGATGGCTTGAAGCACGCTGAAAGTGGGATGACCGGCGTGGACCGGAATATCCTGGACGAATCTCAGAACCGCCACCCGGTTCGCGTAGCTGTCGTACGGCGACAGATAGCCGGCCTTCACCTCTCCCGTCATCCGCTCCCGATGGCGGCAGCCGACCAGCGCGGCCACGCCGGCAAAGAGATTCAGGCCCCGGATAGTGATCGGGCCGAAAATCGGCAGCCGGCAGAGACGAAGGAACCATGGAATCTCAGGAGACCAGAAGGCGACGGTGTTGAAAATCACCAGGCGGGCGACGCGATCCGGATGGCGCACGGCATACCCCATGCCGATCGGGCCGCCCCAGTCGTGCACCACCAACGTGATTTTCTTCAAGCCCAGCCGCTCCAGCAGCGTTTCCAGATTGGCGATGTGGCGCGCCAGCGTGTAGTCATATCGCTGCGGCTTGTCCGAAAGGCCGCAACCCACATGATCGGGCGCGATCACGCGATAGCGCTGCCGCAAATCCATGATCAGGCGGCGATAATAAAAGGACCAGGTGGGATTGCCGTGGACCATGACGACAGCCTCTCCCCGCCCCTCGTCCACATAGTGGTAGCGGACTCCCTCCAGGTCGAGAAAATGGGACTCGAAGGGATAGAGCTTCCTCCAGCTGTCGCGGTCTGTGTTCATGGGAGCGCCGGTGCTGAAACTCTACCTTCCCGCCGATGACATCCTATCTGAGGCAGGCGGGAAGGCAGCCCAGCCTGGGCAACGGAACCGTGTCCCGTTTGGCCGGGCGCTCCACGGCCCTGAGCGGGGCTGGGTTGGCAGTAGGCGCCCCTGCCTTCGTATCCGTAAACTGCGGCGCGGGGTGCTCCCAGTTGGGCTCCAGGTAGTGCTTGAACTCGTGGATCAGGGTCGGAATATCATCCACGCTGTAGATGCGCTTTTTCTCGCGATCATGATAGCCGTAGAG
>JACPDC010000027.1 GCA_016184235.1 Deltaproteobacteria bacterium
AGGCTCTCTCTCCGACCTCCATGACCCTGGTGCCCAGAGTGATGCAAAAGATCTGGGCGGCGCTCCTCGCCGAGGGGAAAAATGGCAAGGTGTGGGACGCCGTAGAGGGGCTCGATCAGATCAGGGCTGAGAAGGGATCACTCGACCGGGATCAATTGAGAGCGCACGAGCGTTTGAAAGCCTCTCTCAGGGAGGCGGTCAGGCGCTCTTTAGGGGGGAGAATCAAATATATCACCTATTCCGGAGCGCCGATGTCGCCCCGGATTATGCGTTTCTTCGAGGTGGCAGGGATTCCCTTGCTTGGCTCGTACGGCTCCACGGAGTGCGGCGGGGTGACCTTAAGTGGTATCGGCGAGAACCGGCCGGGCAGCGCGGGAAGGCCGTTTTCCAACGTGGAGGTGCGTATCGCGGGCGACGGCGAGATCCTGGTGCGCGGCCCGGCGGTGACGCCGGGCTATTTTCACAACCCGCAAGCGACTGCCGAGGTGCTCGATCCGGACGGGTGGTTTCATAGCGGGGATCTGGGATCTCTCGATTCCGACGGCTCTCTCAGGATTGTCGGCCGGAAGAAGGACGTTTTCTACTGCACCGACGGCTCCAACATCTATCCCGGTCGCATCAAGCTCTTGCTGGAGAACGACCTGTACATTCGCCAGGCTGTTCTGCTGGGCGACCATCTCCCCTTTATGTCGGCCCTTTTGGTTCCGGAATGGGCGAGGATCGCCGCGGAGATGAAAAAGCCGGAGCCTTCGCTCACCCCGGCGGAAGTCGAAAAGCTGCTCTGGCCCCGGGTAGAAAAGATCAACGCCCAGCTGGAGGAGGCGGAGAGGATTCGCAAGATCGTCGTGCTGGAAAAGGAGCTCCCTGAAGAAGTGCGCGGCGTGACCGCCTTTCAAAAGATCAAGGTGGACCGCAAGGCCGTTGGAGAGCTGTACCGCCGGGAGATCGAGCGAGTTTACCGATGAGCTTGTTATTTGACTCCCCGTTTCGACCGCTGTAAAGTTCGGGCTACGGGCCCATCGGACGACGTGGGCTCACACAGGCCCGGAACGTCGGCCTTACAGGAGGAGGAGATAGAAGATGCTGCGGCCCATCGGCCTGGTCAACACCCATATGGAGTGTCGCCGTTTAAAGGAGTCGGTTCCTGTTCTGACGGATCTGTTGGGGTTTGAAAGGGTGTCGGAGCGGCCGGGCGAGGTCACGCTCAAACACCCGAACACGGATTGGCGCTTGATCGTTCACGAAGGAGGAGCGGATGCGCCGGTCAAGCAGATGCACAATCACTGGGGGGTGCGGGTTCTGACCAAGCCGGAGATCGACGCGGCCTATGAGTACCTGACGGCCCACAAAGAAAAGTACGGCCTGGAGCAGATCGGCAAACCCCTGCACAACCACGGCTCCTATTCCGTCTATTTTCTCGAGCCGGGCAGCAATGGCTGGGAGATCGAGTGCTACGAGGATGTCCAGAACAGGGACAAGGTAAAAAGCCTGTTTGGCGGAGTCTGGGCCCCGCACTGGAATAAGCCCCTTCCCGAGCAGCGCTTTCCAGGCCGCGGCTATCTGCCGCAGGGCTTTACCCACGGGACGCTGGCGATCCGCGACGTGAAAAAATCGTGGGATTTTTTTGCCAATATCCTGGGGCTTTCGGTCTATCAGGCCAATGACCACGTCATCTACATCAAGCACCCGGATACCAAACCCTACGTGGTCTGCGCGGTGCGCGGCGAGTACAAGACATTTTCTCCCAACTTCCGTTTCACCATCGCGCTGGAATCCGCACAGGCGGTGAGCCAGGCGTATCGGCGGCTCGCCGAGTCCGGAAAGGAGCTCGGCGTCACCGAGCTCTGCGAGCCCCAGGGCGGCGGCGCTTTTTGCTCGTTTTTGCTCCGGGATCCGGACCGGAACTGGTGGGAGATCTCTTCTCCGAATTGATCCGTATGCAAGAGATGCCTCTGGCGCTGATGGGTCTCAGGGAGATCCGCGAGCTTGCCCGGCAGCGGATGCCGCGGGAGGCCTGGGAGCACTTCATGGGCGCCGCCGAGAGCCGCGCCACATTCCGCAGAAACCAACGAGCCCTGCAGCAGATCCTTTTCCGCCAGCGGATCTTCCACGATGTCACCGACCCGGACACCTCCATCCAGCTCTTCGGCAGGCAGCTCCGCACTCCCGCGCTGATCGCGCCGATCGGGAGCTTCAGTCTCATCGGCGAGGCGGCGGAGCGCCAGGTGGCTGACGGGGCGGGCCGGGGAAAGACTATGATCTTCGTGAGCCACGCCGCCAAATCGACGGTGCGCGAATGGGCGGAGGCGACATCCGCCCCTATCGTCTTTATGGCGTACTTGAACAGGGGCAAAGAGGATACTTTGAGATGCGTCCGCCAAGCCGAGAGCCTGGGGTATGCCGCCGTCGGCGCAACCATGGACACGGTGCAGCCGGTCAAGATCGGCGATCATGTGCCGCTCTCGACCAAGGATGGCAGGCCCAGGAAAGGGCATCCCGCTTCCGCGCGCGATATCGAGTGGCTCAAGCGCGAGGTCTCTCTGCCGGTGGTGGTGAAGGGGATTATGGGCGCGGAAGACGCCCGGATCGCCGTGGAGGCCGGGGCCGATGCGCTGGTGGTGTCGAACCATGGCGGCAGGATACTCGATTTCAACCGGGCCGCTATCGAGGCGCTCCCCGAGGTCGTCGAGGCGGTCGGCAAGCGCGTGCCCGTGCTCCTGGACAGCGGGGTGAGAAGCGGCGGGGACGCCGTAAAGGCGATCGCCCTGGGCGCCAAGGCGGTTCTCGTAGGGCGTCCGATCGGCTGGGGCGTGGCGGCGGCAGGAGCGGCGGGAGTCGAGCGGGTCATCGGTATTCTCACCGCGGAGATCAAGCGCGTTCTGGTGCTGACCGGCGTGTCCGGTATCAGTCAGGTCAGCGAGTCGATCCTGATCCGAAACGGATACCATTGGAGGCAGCCATGAAATGGGTCGTCCTTGCAGTTCTCGTTCTTGCCGTTCTGTGGGTGATTTGGGGTTATAACCTGCTGGTGAGCCTCAGGAACCGCGTGCAGAACGGCTGGAAACAGATCGATGTCCAGCTCAAGCGCCGCCACGATCTCATTCCGAATCTGGTGGAAGCGGTCAAGGGGTACATGAAATTCGAGCAGGATACCCTTCAGAAGGTGATGGAGGCGAGGGCCAAGGCGGTCGGCTCGACCGGCGTCCAGGCGACCGCGGCGGCGGAGAACATTCTCACCCAGTCTCTGGGAAGAATATTCGCCCTGATGGAAAATTATCCGGAGCTCAAGGCCAATGAGAACGTCCTGCGCCTCCAGGAAGAGCTCACGACGACGGAAAATCAGATCGCCTTCGCGCGCCAGTATTACAACGACCTGGTGATGCGCTTCAACGTGCGCCAGGAAGTTTTTCCTTCCAACATGATCGCGCAGTTCTTCAATTTCAAGCCGGGCGAGTTCTTTTCGGTTCCGGAGGCGGAAAAGGCGGTTTCCCGCGTCGATCTGTCGCTGCGCGGCTAGCTGATGCCGGCGGATCTCCAGCGGCACGAGCCGCAGGATTTTGCGGATCGGCAGGCCCATAACCGCCGCCTGAGCGCCTGGATCGTGCTGTTCTTTCTCCTCCTGTTTGTCGCCGTCGGGCTTTCGGTGGACTACCTCTATCTCGACGCCTTTACCCCTGCAGGGCCGCCGTTTGCCGTCGCCACGGTCGTCTCGCTGGCCCTGGCGACCGGGATCACGCTCGCTTCTTACTACCAGGGGAGCGAGTTGATTCTGCGCTCCCTCGGCGCCGAGGCGTTGGACCCGCAAATTCCCGAGCACCGGGAACTGCGCAACGTGGTGACGGAGATGGCGCTCGCCTCGGGCTGTCCTATGCCCAAGGTCTATGTCATCTTCGATCCCGCGCCGAACGCCTTCGCCACCGGCAGGGACGAGTTCCACGCCTCGGTCTGCGTCACCACGGGACTGCTGAAGCTGCTGAGCCGGGAGGAGACGCAGGGGGTGGTGGCGCACGAGATCGCCCACGTCCGCAACCAGGACATCCTGCTCATGACCCTGGTGACGATTCTCCTGGGAGGGATCGCGATTCTCTCCGACTGGGCGCAGCGCTCCTTCAGCGGCTCGCGCTCCCGCCGGGGAGCGGGCGGCAAGAGCGCGATGCTGGTGATCCCCGCTCTGCTCCTGATTCTCTTCGCGCCGCTGATCTCGCGCCTTCTGGCGATGGCCGTCTCCCGGCAGAGGGAGTACCTGGCCGACGCCACCGGCGTTGAGTACACGCGCAACCCTGTCGGTCTGGCCAAGGCGCTGGAGAAGATCCGCGACGCCGCCATGCCTTTTTCCCGGGCGAGCCGGGGCACGGCCCATCTCTTCTTCGTCAACCCGCTTTGGCGGCGCGTGAACGAGCGGGAAGGGCGGCTCGCCGATCTCTTGAGCACGCACCCGCCCATCGCCCGCCGGATATTGCTCCTCTATCAGATGGGCGGGATAGCGGGGAGGGCAGAGTCGAAGGGTTAGGGGTAAAAAGCTATGGTGAAATGTCCGGAGTGCGACTACGAGATGAAAGAGGTTTCGGCGCGGGCGAATCCGGGCACGCTCATCGTGCTGGACCAGTGCGGCAGGTGCGGCGGGATCTGGTGCGATAAGTGGGAGCTTTTTCCGGTGGAGCCCGAGGAGGGAGAGCGGCTCGATCCTCTGAACGAGGGACTTCTGCAAGCACCGGTCGCGCTGGTGAAAGAGAGCCTCTATTGCCCCAGGTGCGGGGATCGGCTCAGGGTCTTTCAGGATCCGTCGTTGCCGCCGGATATCCAGCTTGAGCGTTGCCGGAGGTGCGACGGCATCTGGCTTAACCGCGGCGAGTTCGGCCGCTTCAAAAATTTTCAGCGAAAAACCAGGGAGGAAAAGCGGGGCCAGGAAGAGACGCTCCAGAAAGTAGTGCGCGCCTGGCAGAATCCCGAGTCCTGGGTGACCACGGGCACCCGGGGCATATACGCCTACCCGCAGGCCGAGGCGGAAAGCGACCCCTGGCCCTCGCTCACGCTAAAGGGCGCCTTGAGTCTGATCTTGCAGACGCTCCTAAGACTGGTTTTGCGTTTTTGACCGTTCTCGATGGGCTTGACAGGTTAGGGTAACTGTGGGATAAGAAAAACGTTTCAGGATTTCCTGGCCGATTCTGGTCAGGCGACATCTTTGATTCGTCATTCATCGAGCCTGACCGATTTTGTCGCCGGTTGGGCTTTTTTGTTGGGATTGTAACGGGGAGAGTCTAAGCAGGGCCAAAGAAAGGGACCGGGACGACCATGAAGAAAAACGGCAAAAGAAAAGGCGTTTCTAGACGTGACTTCTTGAAGGGCCTTGGCGGTGGTGCTGTCACCACGGCAGTTATCTCAGCGGGGCTCTTGCAACCTAATAGGGCAGAGGGCGCGAGCGCAGGGAGACTGGTGCCCGTTAGACCAAGTGTCTCCGTGAACGCGCGACAGGTCCAAGGATTAAAAGATGTCCTAGCTAAACGTCTGTTGCCGGAGATTGAGAAAGTTGCAGGCCAGAATGAAGTTTTAGTTACTTGCCGTCTCAATGAGACAGATAAGGAGTATCCTGCTCCAGTTTGGTATGGGTGGGTGGAGTCAAAAGCGTTGGACCAGAGGAGTGCACACCAGGGCAACCCTCCCGATCCTTTGATCGGGACCGCCAACGTTTCTCCGATATATTCGAGGTGTCTTACCCATCCGCAGGTGGATTATGTTCATGAGATAGATTATTCAAAACCAGGCAGGGTAGGCGCGGAGAAGACTGCACAGGCTTTGCGTCATGACGTAGATTTAGGGCTGAATCACCGAAGGTTTGTCGCTATCCTAGCTAATAAGCGTCGTGTTGGAACATTAACGGTAGGATATACTAAGCCTATCGCCGATGAAAATAAGTTAAGGCAGACACTCATAAATCTGGCCCAGAAACCTACCTCGCCGCTTGTTCAGTACCTCCAAAGCAATTTGAGGTTGGGCGGGCCTCAGATCTGAGCATGCCAGGACTAAACCGCCGAGTGAATGGGAAAAAGCGTCGCTCGTCGGGGATTCCGGAGGCAAGAAGTAAAGAGTTACTTGCGCGGACTCGGGAACTCTCAGCCCTTCTCACCATCGCGGCGACCGCGACGCAATCCCTAGACATAGAAAAGGTCCTCAATGATACCCTGGATAAATCGTTGGAGATTCTCCGTTTTGATGCAGGCTATCTTCGTATTCTGGAGCCGGGGACTGGTAATCTAGTCATCCGAGCCGCCCGAGGCCTCACCTCCCCTGAGTACCTGAGTCGTATCGTCTCTATAGATTCAGGGCGACGTAACGCTGCAAGAATCATCTTTGAGACTTGCGAGCCTTATATCTCCTCCGATATTCGCAAAGATCCGATCTTCAAGTACCGCACCATGGAGCGAGCGGGGTTAATTTCCGCGGTGTGGGTTCCAGTAGTGTCTAAGAACCGCGTTCTAGGGGTCATGGTCATCGGGAGCCGAAAGCTACATAAGTTCTCGAAAAGGGAAATTAGTCTCTTAAAGGCGTTTGGCTCGCAGCTTGGCGCCGCGGTGGAGAATGCTCAGCTCTACGACGAAGTCAGTAAAAGTAAGGCCTATATTGAAAACCTTGTAGAGAACGCTGGCGACGCTATCGTCTCCACGGACAGGGAGGATCGGATACTTACCTGGAACCACGGGGCGGAGGTCATATTTGGGTACGGCAAAGAAGAGGCCATAGGGAAGAATTTGGCTATGCTGCTTCCCTCCGGTCAGTTGAGGGAACTTGAGGAGATAAGGAATAAAGTCCAGCTTGCAGGCCTTCTTCGCAACTTAGAGGTGCGCAGAAAAAGGAAAGACGGGGCTATCATTGATGTGGCGCTAGCAGTTTCGCCGATCAAAGACAAAGATGACAACGTAATCGGCTTTCTCTATTTAGCCAAAGACATCACGGAGAAAATGCGCTACGAGCACAGACTCAGAGAGCTCGATAAAATGAAGTCGGACTTCGTCTCCAATGTCTCCCACGAGCTGAGAACGCCGCTGACCTCCATCAAGGGCTCCGTCGACAACATGATCGACGGGATTACGGGTCCGCTGAACGAAAAACAGAACCGTTATCTTACGCGCATCAAATCCAATGCCGATCGTCTCACGCGGCTCATCAACAATATCCTGGATCTCTCCAGGATCGAGGCGGGCAGGATCGATCTCAAGCCGGCCACCCTTGCTCTCGTCCCTCTGGCCCAAGAGGTCACGGAAAGCATCAGGCCGGTGGCAGTGGAAAAACTCATCAGTCTCGAAGTCGTCTCGCCCGACGCCGACCCCACTGCCTGGGCGGATCGAGACAAGATCACGCAGGTGCTGACGAACCTGGTCGGGAATGCGGTCAAATTTACCCCATCCCATGGAAGGGTGAGAGTGGCCATTGAAAGAAACAGCGCTCAGTGGATGAAGATCTCGGTTACAGACACGGGACCGGGCATCCCGTCGGAAGAGACAGGGAAGATCTTCGACAGGTTCTACCAGATCGCGCAGGCGGAAAAGCAAAAAGCTAAAGGGACGGGGCTCGGCCTGGCCATTTCAAAGACCCTGGTCGAGATGCACGGGGGAAAGATCTGGCTGGAAAGCGGAACGGGCAGAGGGAGCACCTTCTCCTTTACCCTGCCTGCGCGTCAGCCGCTTCAGACTGAGGCGACAGCCGACTGAGGAGGTGGCGTATGGGACTCAAGGTCCTGGTCGTTGATGATGAGGAAGATGTTGTTGAGGTGATTCAGGATCGCCTGGAGGCCTACGGATTCGCGGTGGTGACTGCAGGGACCGGCCTGGAGGCGCTGAAGAAGCTGTCCGTGGAAAGATTCGATGGCGTCTTCCTCGACGTCAAGATGCCGGAGATGGGCGGGATCGAGGCCCTGGAGGAGATCCGCCGGAGAGACAGGAAAATTCCCGTTATCATCATTACCTCGTCTTCCACCCGCGAGGCAGCCATCGAGGCGATGGCCAAGGGCGCCAACGAATACGTTCTCAAGCCCTTTGAGTGGGAAGAGCTGAAGGCCAAGATCGAGAAGGTCTACGACATCACCCTGTAGCGGCGATGAAATCGCTTGGCGGCACCATTCTCGTGGTCGACGACGACCCGGATATCCGGGAAGTCGTGAAGGACCGGCTGGAATCGCTGGGTTGCCGCGTCTTGGCTGCCGCGAACGGGAAGGAGGGCCTGGAGCTGCTCGAGAAGCAGAGCCCGCAATTGGTGCTGCTGGACATCGAGATGCCCGATATGAACGGCCTTGATGTTCTCAAACAGATTCGCGCCGGAGGCAACGAGGCGACGGTGGTTATGATCACGGCCTACGGGAGCATCGAACGGGCCGTCCAGGCGATGAAGCAGGGGGCCTACGACTTCATCCCCAAGCCTTTCGAGCCGGAGCAGATCGCCCTGACCGTGGAGAAGGCGTTAGAGAGGGAAAAGCTCAAAAGAGAAGTAGAGATACTCTCAGGTCAGATATCGGAGCGCTACCATCTGGTCACGGGCAAGAGCGCGGGGATGAAGGAGGCCATCGAGACGGCTCGCAAGGCCGCGGACAGCAAGGCCACCGTCCTGCTTTTAGGGGAGAGCGGGACCGGCAAGGAAAT
>JACPDC010000028.1 GCA_016184235.1 Deltaproteobacteria bacterium
GCTGAGAACCTGCTTGGATACAGAAATCGTTCTCCTTTTCTGTGGCATGCAATTTGCGTCGCCCAATTCAATAAAAGGAGAACAGCCATGGCAACTCCAGCGAAAAAATTATCCACACTCATGCCGAAGGAATTCGCTCCAACCGTGCCATCCGTCTCGGAGGAGAAGCCCAAACGCTATCTCTGGCTCCGCTACCTGATCCCCATCGCAGTAGGGTTGGCGATATGGTTCTCGCCCGCCCCGGCGGGAGTCAGCGCGAAGGGCTGGCAGCTGCTGGCGATCTTCGTAGGCACCATCGTGGGGATCATCTCTCAGCCGCTGCCCATGGGGGCGGTGGCCATCACCGGCATCGCCCTCTGCGCCGTGACCGGCACCCTGTCCATCGGCGACTCTTTGAGCGGCTTCGCCGACGGCACCATCTGGCTGATCGTGGCGGCGTTCATGTTCGCCCGCGGCTTCATCAAAACCGGCCTGGGAAGCCGCATCGCCTACCTGTTCATCGCGGCCTTCGGCAAGCGGAGCCTGGGCCTGGGCTACAGCCTCGCGGCCACCGACCTGGTGCTCTCCCCCGCCATGCCGAGCAACACCGCGCGGGCAGGGGGGGTCGTCTACCCGGTGCTGCGCTCCATCGCGAGCGCCTACGGGAGCGAGCCGGACGACGGCACCGCCCGCAAGCTCGGCGCCTTTCTGGTCAAGAACTCCTTTCAGGCCACGATCATCACCAGCGCCATGTTCATGACCGCGATGGCGGCCAACCCGCTCGTCGTCAAGCTGGCGGGCGACCAGGGCTTGAATCTGACCTGGGGAAGCTGGGCTCTGGCCGGGCTCGTGCCGGGCCTGGTGAGCCTCGCCCTGGTGCCCTGGATTCTCTACAAGGTCTACCCGCCCGAGATCAAGGAAACGCCCGACGCCGTCAAGTTCGCGAAGGACAGGCTGCGCGAGCTGGGCCTGGTGAAGCGGGCCGAGTGGACGATGCTGGGCGTCTTCATCGTCGTGCTGGCGTTGTGGATCTTCGCCCCGCTGCTGGGCAACCTGAACGCCACCACGACCGCGCTTACGGGCCTGGCCATCCTGCTCATCGCGGGGGTGCTGACCTGGGACGACGTCGAGAAGGAGCGCAAGGCGTGGGACACTCTGATCTGGTTCGCCGCCCTGGTGATGATGGCCGGCTTCCTGGGCAAGCTGGGGGTCGTCCCCTGGTTCAGCAAGCAGATGGCCGGCAGCGTCAGCGGGCTCGACTGGATAACCGCGCACATGCTGCTACTGCTGGTCTACTTCTACGCCCACTACCTGTTCGCGAGCATGACCGCCCACATCGCGGCTATGTATGCGCCCTTCCTGATCGTCTCGATCGCGGCGGGCACGCCGCCGATGTTCGCGGCCCTGACCCTCGCCTTCGCGAGCAGCCTCCACTCCTCCACAGGCAGCCTGAAGGGAGAAATCTGTTGCCTATAGCTATTCCAGTCTGAAAAACTGTCAATCGTTTGACCCCCAACCAAGGAAATGGTACGGAACCCGCGTGGAGTATGGGCTTCACCTGCCTGTTTCCGACCCCGGAGCAAAGCCCGAACAGTTGATCCGCTTCGCGCAACGGGCCGAGGAGCTGGGTTTTTTCTGCGTCACCGTCCCTGACCACATCGTCATTCCCAGAAACATCTCCTCCCCCTATCCTTATACTCTGGACAAGAGATATCCCGGGGCGGGCCATCACCTCGAACAGATGACCGCCATGGCGTTTCTCGCAGGCGCCACTGAGCGCCTCCGCTTCGTCGCGAGCGTCATGATCGCTCCTTATCGCCACCCTGTCGTAGTCGCCAAGATGCTTTCAACCCTGGACTTTCTCTCTCACGGCAGGGTGATTCTCGGACTCGGAGTCGGATGGCTGAAAGAAGAATTCCAGATCGTCGGGGCCCCTCGGTTCGAAGATCGCGGGCGTGTTACCGACGAATACATTAGAGCCTTTAAAGAGCTTTGGACTAAGGAAAATCCCGTCTTTGAGGGCACCTACTGCAACTTTTCCGAGCTGACATTTTTACCGAAACCGGTGCAAAAGCCTCATATTCCGATTTGGATCGGAGGACACAGCAACCACGCCCTGCGCCGGGCCGCCGAGTTGGGGGACGGGTGGCACCCGATAGGAGGTGTGCCGACAATAGCCCTGGAACCGGAAGAGCTGGAAAGGAAGCTGGCGACGCTCGCGGAATACGCCCGGGCGGCAGGAAGGAGCCCGAAAGAGATTCGCGTAGCGTTTAAGGCCTCGCTTTATGATCGAGGGACCGAGATTCGCGCAGGGAAACGGAGAAGATTCACCGGCAAGGCGGCTGAGATCGCCGCCGACGTGAGAGACTATCGAAAGGCCGGGGTGGACTGCCTGATCCTCGATGTCCGGACCCCCGATCCAGCACAAACCCTGGAGCGTCTGGAGTGGTTGGCCCAAGAAGTGCTCCCCAAGGTTTAGTAAGCGGACTGGAGAGCGGTTGCTAAATTGACCTACCGCACAACCACCAAGCCCTGTTCCATCATCGCGGGCTATGCGACGATAGGCCAAGGGGCGGGTCCGATGATCGTGACGGAGCGAGCGGGCCTGTTCACCAGGCACGGCCTTCAGGTCGAGACGCGGTTGATGCGAGGAGCGGCGGGGGTCGTGCGTGGTCTGATGGAGGGAGAGATTCAGTTCGGCAATCTGGCGGCCCCCGCCTTGCTCCGTTCTGTTCTGGTCGAGGGAGCGGATCTCGCCTTTCTCACGGGAGGCATCAACCAGCAGTTTCTCATGGGACGTCCGGGCATGGCGGGCCTCAAGGATCTGGCCGGCGGGAGGCTCGGGCTTGTGGGCGATAGGGGACTGAACGATGTCTTGATCTATTTCATCAAAGACGAATTGGACAGACAGGGCCTCCAGGATATTCGCCTCGTTCCTATTCCCGGCGGGGGCAGGGAAGCTCTCATAGAACTGCTGAGCCAAAAATGCGATGCTGTCGTGATCACCCCCCCGGAAGCCATCGAGGCGAAGAGAAAGGGCTGCCGTTTTCTCGTTGATTTTTCAGACTACGGGCTGAACTACGCGTTAGGCGGGATTGCCGCGCGGCGCGCCTATATCAAAGACCATGAGGAGATCGCAAGGAAATTTGTCAGGGCCTACGTGGAGGGGATGCACCGTTACCGAACGGATCGCGAATTCACCGTGCGAGTCCAGCGGGAATACAGCGGGATAACGGACCAATCGATCGCCGAGGAGACCTACGACGTCACCCGGCCGGGCATGCCGGACTTGCCCCGTCCTGTTTTGCCGGCGCTCAAGAAGGCTCTTGAGATCATGTCCAGGCAATTGCCGGCGGCGGCGGGGGCGGATCCTGCGCAATTCGTGGAGGAAAAGTTCATCAGGGAAATCGAGAGCGAGGGCTCCGCTTCCGCTAGATAAGCTTCTGCAGCCCTTGTCGATCTCCCCGACAGAGGTGGCGTAGCTGATGCGGATGTTCTCGGTCGAGCCGAAGTCCTCGCCGGGCACGGCGAGCGCGCGCGCCTCCGTCGGGAAGTACTCGACCACGTCGCTGGCCGAGGCCACCCCGCTCGCCACAGACAAGATTGGCGGGCTCTCGAAGATGGGTTTGCCGCCGAATTGCCCGACATGGTAAATTACACTTGCCGGATGGAGAAGACGTTGCAGGTCCTGAACCTTCTCGAACGTGACGGTGTTCTAAGCCGATACGCCATTGGCGGCGCCATGGGCGCCACCTTTTACGTGGAACCGGTGTTGACGTTTGATTTGGACATCTTCGTCATCCTGCCGCAGACAGGCGATGGGTTGCTCACATTGCAGCCGCTTTACGAAGCCTTGCGTGCCCGTGGGTATGCAGAGGAGGGGGAGTGCGTGAACATCGAGGGAGTTCCGGTGCAGTTCCTGCCGGCTCACAACGATCTGCTGCTGGAGGCGCTGGCTGCAGCACGCGAGACGCTGTACGAGCAGACCCCCACTCGAGTCCTGCGCGCAGAACATCTGGCAGCTATAGCTGTTCAGACCGGGCGTGAAAAGGACCGCCAACGCGTGCGACTGTTACTGGAACAGGCGCTGCTAGACGGCAATTATCTCGCGAGCGTATTGGCCCGCCATGGGCTGGAGGCCAAATGGAAAGAATGGACAAGCTGAGGCCAGAAATCGGCCGGCTCATCGCCGCAAAGGAGCGGCGTCGGCAGAAGCTCGCCGCGCTGCCGTTCGCGGACAAAGTGCGAGTGGTAGTACAAATGCAACAAATGGTGGCGCCTGTTTTGCGGGCGCGTGGACGCGCGGTGCGGGTCTGGTCACTCGACACTTCAAATCCGGTCGGCCGCAAATGAATCTACAACCTCACTCAAAGATCCGAGGCTGGGCACCAGCTCTATGCAATACATTATTTATTCCAGCTTCTTGATCGCCGCTTCGATGCGGTCGCAGCCTTTCTCGATCTCCTCGATAGAAGTGGCGTAGCTGATGCGGATGTTCTCGGTCGAGCCGAAGTCCTCGCCGGGCACGGCGAGCGCGCGCGCCTCCGTGAGAAAATAGTCCACCACGTCGCTGGCCGAGGCGAGCTTCTTTCCCCTGGCGGTTTTCCCGAGCAGGGAGCGCACATTGGGAAAAACGTAAAAGGCGCCTTGGGGATTGAAGCAGCTTATCCCCGGCATGGCCTTCAGGCGCCTGACGATCACGTCCCTTCGCCTGTGAAACTCGGCGACCATCACCGCGATCTCGTCCTGGGGCCCGCTGAGCGCCTCCAGCGCGGCCGCCTGCGCGATGGACGTGGCGTTCGAGGTGCTCTGGCTCTGGATATTGGCGGCCGCCGAGATCATGGCGGCCGGGCCGAGCGCGTAGCCGACGCGCCAGCCGGTCATCGCATAGCTCTTGGAGAGCGAGTTAAAGATAATCGCCCGCTCCCGCAGCTTCGGCTCGATGGCGAGCATGCTGTGGAAGCGAAAGCCGTCGTAGACGATCTTTTCGTAGATATCGTCCGAAAGGATGAGACAATCGTGCCGCTCCAGGACGCGCGCGAGGGCGGCCAGCTCATCGCGGCCGTAGGCCGCGCCGGTCGGGTTGCACGGGCTGTTCAAGATGAAGGCGCGCGTCTTCGAGGTCAAGGCGCCCTTGAGCTGCTCCGGCGTGATTTTGTAGCCGCTTTCCTCGCTGGTCCGGACCAGCCTGGGTGTTCCTCCGGCAAGCAGGACCATATCGGAGTAGCTCACCCAGTAGGGCGCGGGGATGACGACCTCGTCGCCCTGGTCGATGACCGCCTGAATGACGTTGTAGAGGGCGTGCTTGCCGCCGCAGCTCACCAGCACTTCCGTCTTCTCGTATTTGAGCCCGTACTCCTTCCGGTACTTCTCCAAGATCGCCAGCCGCAAAGGCTCTATGCCCCGCACATCCGTGTACTTGGTCATCCCTTTCTTGAGGGCCTCGACCGCGGCGTCCTTAATGCGCTGCGGGGTGTCGAAGTCCGGCTCCCCGGCGGTGAAGTTCACCAGATCGATGCCCTCGGCGCGCATCACCTGGGCTTTTGCCGCCAGCGCCAGCGTTACCGACGGTTTGATCAGCTTGGTTCGATCGCTCAGCTTCATGAGCCTGCCACTTTCAGAATCTAGCCTTGAAACCTCTCCTTGAGCCTTCTCAAGACATTCTTCGGCACCAGGCTGGAGACGTCTCCGCCCAGGCTCACCACTTCTTTGACCAGGCGGGAGCTGATGTAAAAGTAGGACTCTCCGGTCATCATAAAGAGCGTTTCGAGGTTGGGTTTGAGCCCGCGGTTCATCATGGCCATTTGAAACTCATACTCGAAATCGGAGACCGCCCTCAACCCGCGGATGATGACCTCGGCCCCGGCTCTCTCCGTGTAATCGACCAGCAGACCTTCGAAGCTGTCCGCCTGCACGCGCCTGCCGAGCCCCTTAAAGACCTCCCGTATCATCTCCAGCCGCTCCTCCACGCTGAAGAGGGAGTTGTCTTTCTCCGGGTTGGAGGCGATGGCCACGATCACCCGGTCGAAGACCCGCAGGGTGCGCTTGACCAGGTCGATGTGCCCGTTAGTGATCGGGTCGAAAGAGCCGGGATACACCGCAATCTTTGTTCGCGCCATTTTTCTATCCTCGCTTCATAAGGTCTAGGCCGTGCCGGACTCGAAAAAAGAGAGCAGCGTCGCGCCATATCGGCGCTGATCCCGAAGACGGAGACGGCCGTACCGGTCCGCTATTTTCTCTCTTACGCTGTGCTCCGCAACCACCGTGCCTTGCGCCCCCAATAGATCCTCGTCGGCCAGGAGCCGCAGTATCTTTCCGACCCAGCCCTTTTCGTAAGGGGGATCGAGAAAAATGAGATCGAACTTTTCCCCTCTGCGCGCCAGCGCCCGCACCGCCTTGAGGACCGGGGCTATCCATACCTCGCAGCTGTTCGACAAACCCAGCGCCCGCAGATTCTCCCGGATGGCGACTGCCGCTTTCCGGGACGCATCCACCAGGACCGCCTGGGCCGCGCCGCGACTGAGCGCCTCGATAGAAAGATTGCCGGTGCCGGCAAAGAGGTCCAGAACGCGCAGCCCGGAAAGGTCATGGGGAAGGATATTGAACAGCGCCTCCTTGACTCTGCTGGCGGTGGGGCGAAGGTCATGGCCCTTCGGGACTCTCAGACGATGCCCCTTGATTTTGCCGGCAACAACTCTCATGCGTCAATCAGCTATTTGCAAGACGATCTTACCGAACTGCTTGCCATCTTCCAGTCGCTGTTGGGCGGCGGCGGCGTCTTTCAAGGGAAAGAGCTGATCGATGATCGGCCTGATCCGGGAAATCCGCATAAAATTCAGCAGCTGCCGAAAGTCTTCCCGGCTGCCCAGAGTCGAGCCGAAGATCTTCAGCTGGTTCCAAAAGATGCGCCGGATATCGGTCTGGGGAGTGGCGCCCGCGGTCGCCCCGCAGGTGACCAGACGCCCCCCCTTGGCCAGGGCCGCGAGGCTCTTTACCCAACTGTCGCCGCCTACGCAGTCCAGGACCACGTCCACCCCGCGCTTTCCGGTCAAGGTCCTGACCTCCTTGGTAAAATCACTCTTCCTATAATTGATGCCGTGATCGGCGCCCCAGTTCCTTGCCAGCGCCAGCTTTTCGTCGCTGCTGGATGTCACAATGACGTGCGCTCCCATTTGCTTCGTTACTTGAAGGGCGGCAGTGGCCACTCCGCCTCCGATCCCCAGGATCAGCACATGCTCGCCGGGTTTGAGTTCCGCGTTCGTGATCAGCATCCGCCAAACCGTGATGAAAACCAACGGAAAGGCCGCCGCCTCCTCGAAGGATAGCCCAGGCGGAATGGGAAAACAATTTGCCGCGGGAGCTTTTACATATTCGGCGTAGGTGCCTTCCAATCTTTCTCCCAACGCGCGCAGCCGGATGCACATGAAATCTCTGTCCGAGATACAAAACTCGCACTGGCCGCAGCCGGTCGGCGGGTAGAGGCAGACCGCGTCTCCCTGCCTTACGTTGCGGACCTCGTCGCCCACCTCGACCACGATGCCCGCGCCGTCCGCCCCCAAAATATGAGGGAAGGAAAGTTCTATTCCGGTGGATCCCTGGCGGTTCAACAGATCGATCCGATTCAGGGCCGCGCTCTTGAGTCTGACGATCGCCTCCGTAGGAGAGGCAAGGCGAGGCTCTTCGGCTTCTTCGTAGCGGAGCTTGTCTATTCCGCCATGCTCATGGATCCGAACCGCTTTCAAAGATTCCTCCGGAAAAAAAATGTCTTTTCTCGTTAGCAAGATATGGGCCGGGTGTCAAAGGGAAAGG
>JACPDC010000029.1 GCA_016184235.1 Deltaproteobacteria bacterium
ATAATCGCGGCCATAAGCAACCAGGCATACTGGCCGACCCTTTTTTGCCTGGTCACAGCTTGCCTTCTCTGTAAATCAAAGAATCTGCGGTAATCTTCCCTTTCCGCCGCCGCTCTCTTTGCCGGATCTTGCTCCGATGAACTTGGAGGTTGATCGAATGAGAGTCCAATACTGTTCAATACCATGCCCACGATCACCAACACTAATGGGATAGCAACCACCAATAGAGGATGCATAACTCTCTCCTTATTCAGGCTCTTGATAGCCTTTGGATTGAAGTCCTTGCCACCGTTGAGTTTGTGGCCTGGCCTTTTTCCTCTTATGTGCCATAGGACGTAGGAATGATCTCTATTACAAAACACTATAGGATCGCGGGTGTCCTAGCAAGGGCTATTTTGTAGAGACGACGGGCGGTGTTCTCGCCATTCTTCAGTGGTTTGGGCAACGCGGATGAAATAGCCGCTCCTCAGGCGACGCGATTTCTGTCCTGCTCCCTGGTAAAGGCGAGGATATTTTCCACTACTTCATCCATCAAACGCTCACGTGCCTCGCGCGCGCTCCAGGCGCAGTGGGGCGTGACCAATAAATTGTCCAGTTCCTTTGCCGCCTGGATCAGCGGGTGATCCGGCGGCGGCGGCTCCTGCGTGAGCACGTCCAACGCAGCGCCGGCGAGGCGTTTGCCTCGGAGCGCCTGGATCAGGGCCTCCGCGTCGATGAGAGTTCCGCGCGCCGTGTTGATGAGCAAAGCGCCCGGTTTCATCAGCGCCAGCGCCCGGCTATCCAGCAGATTTCTCGTCCGCGGGGTGAGAGGGCAATGGAGAGAGATGATATCCGACCGTTTCAAAACTTCATCCAAAGGCAGGCGGCCTTGGGGCACGGGACGGTCAGAGCCGGGACGCGCCGCGATGAGAATTTCCAGGCCGAAGCCGCGCGCCATCTCCGCCACCCTCCGGCCGATATTTCCATAACCGACAATGCCGAGCGATTTTCCGGCAAGCTCGAAAGAAGGGAATTCGAGCAGGGTGTAGATCGGGCTCTTTTCCCAGGCCCCGGCGCGCACCAGCTCTCCATAACCGCCGACACGGGTTGCCAGCTCCAGGATGAGGGCCATGGTAAACTGAGCGACGGATTGGGCCGCGTATCCCGGGACGTTGCATACTGTGATGCCGCGCGCGCGCGCCGCCTCCAGGTCGACATTGTCGGTGCCGGTGGCGGCGATGGCGATCATTTTGAGATCTTTGGCCGCGGCCGAATCGAGCAGCGCTCCGTCCAGCACCACCTTGTTCAGAATGACCACGTCACGGCCGCGAAGGCGCTCGGCCACCTCGGCCGGAGCCGTGACCTTGTGGACGGCGCAGTTCCAGTTTTCGCTGAAGCGCTTTAGCGAAACATCGCCGAAGGTAGAGGCGTCGAGAAAAACGATGCTCAGCTTCCCGGCCATGTCACGGCCTCCGCTCCATTCTTTTGGCCTCCTCCCACAGGGCATCCATCTCTTCCAGCGACGACTCGGCGGGAGATTTTCCTCTCTGCCGAAGTCTCGTTTCGATGTGGCTAAAGCGCTTGAGGAAGCGATCGACGCCTTCGTCAAGCGCCGCCTCGGCCTCCAGACCGAGGAAGCGCGAGAGATTCACCAGGGAGAAGAGCAGATCCCCCATCTCCTCGCGCACGCGGCCTTTGCCGCCGGATGTGACAGCCGCCTTAAGCTCGCGCAGTTCCTCCTCGATCTTGCCCCAGACCGGCTCCACTGTGGGCCAGTCGAAGCCGAGGCCGGAGGCCCGCTCCGTGACTCTCTGCGCGCGGGCCAGGGCGGCCCTCATTCTGGGAAATTTTTCCAGCGAGGAGGCTTTCCCTTCAGCCGTCCTTGCTCGCGTCTTTGTCTTGGCCTTTTTCACCGAAGCTTCCCTGTGGCGGAGGATAAAAAGGGATCTTAAGCGATGGTCCCGATCATGTCCAGCCCGCCGGTCTATGGCCTGAAACTTGTAAGCGCGTTGCCGTTGGTGCTACTGTTGCCCTTCCGTTTCTCTTTTCCCGCGGGACGCCCTTGAAGCCGGAGAAATCCCATGCCGCCTGAAGTGATCGCCATCGTGTCGGCGATGGGTTGGGCGGGTGACGGCGTTCTGGTCCGCTTGGGCGCGCGCACCTCCAACATCTACGCCGCCGCCTTCCTGAGCTACAGCGTTGCCGCTGCGGCTCTCTGGGCCTATCTTCTCGTCACCCATCCTTTGCATCTCCTCGGCTCTCCGGCGACGATCTATTTTGTGCTGAGCGGCTGCCTCCAACCGCTGCTGGCGCGGATATTTTACTACATAGCCATTACGCGGTTAGGGGTCTCCCGCGCCGGCCCCCTGCGGGGAATCAGCCCGCTGTTTGCGCTCATTCTGGCGGTGATTTTTCTTCACGAGCGGCCGCCGCCGGCGGTTTACGCCGGCACACTGCTCGTCGTAGCCAGCGTCTGGCTCCTTTCCTCGCGCGGCAGTGGAGGCGGGGACTGGAGGCTCTTTGACCTCGTATTCCCGCTGGCGGCGGCGCTGGTCGCCGCAGTGTCGCAGAACCTGCGCAGGGGAGGAATGCTCATTTTTCCCGATCCCTATGTGGGCGCGGCGGTCGCCACGACCACCTCTCTGGTGCTCTTTGCCGTCTCGTTGGCGGCTGTCGGCAGGCTCCGGCTCATCGTGCCCGGCAGGCAGAGCCTCCCGTTCTTCGGCGGCGCGGCGCTTCTCTCCACCGTGGCGCAGGTCCTGAACTTTGCGGCCCTGAGCATGGGGGAGGTCTCCGTCATGGTGCCGCTCCTGGACACCACCCCGCTCTTCATCCTTCTCTTCAGCGCGATCTTCTTGAAGGATCTGGAAAAGGTCACGGCCCGGATCGTTTTCGGGACGATCCTGATGGTAAGCGGCGTGGTTATTATCTCCAGCCGCTAAGGGGTAGACCAAAGAGAAAAAATCTGATAGAGAAAAAACAATTTTCCGTCGGCAAAAGGTTTCTGAAGGGAGGGAGAGCATGGATATCACCACTTCGACCATTCAACTCAACACGCCGGACGGCAAGATGGAGGCCTATGAGGCCCGGCCGAAAGACGGCGGGGCGCGCCCGGCGATTATCGTCTTTATGGAGGCGTTCGGGGTGAACGGCCACATCAAAGACGTGACCGAAAGGGTGGCGCGCGAGGGATATGTCGCCGTGGCGCCGGATCTCTACCATCGGGAGCCGGAGCGCATCGTCCCCTACAAGGAGCTGCAAAAGGCGATCGGTATCATGAACCGTCTGCAGGACCCGAAGGTCATGGAAGACGCGGGAGCGGTGATCGCTCACCTGAAGTCACAGAACTACGTCAAGGCCGGCGCCATCGGTGTCACCGGCTTCTGCATGGGCGGCCGCTGCACCTATCTGGCCGCGGCGCACCATAATAAGGACGTCAAGGCCGCAGTCGGGTTCTACGGCGGGGGCATCCCGATGGGCAAACCCAGCCCTCTCTCGCGCACCGGAGAGATCAACTGCCCCATCCAGCTCTTCTTCGGGGAAAAAGATCCTCTGATCCCGCAGGACCATGTGGCCCAGATCCGGCAGGCCCTCACGGATAACAAAAAGAATTTTACGATAAAGGTCTACCCGGGAGCCGGACACGGCTTCTTCTGCGATGAGCGGGAGAGCTATCACGCCGATTCGGCCAAGGACGCGTGGGACAAATTCAAGTCATTCTTCGGCCAGCATCTGAAGTAGCGGCGCCGGAGGTTTCGCCAGAAGAGGAAAGGCTGCATCCCTTTCCTCTTTTTTTTCCGTTTTTCGCCAGAGAGAAGAAACGTCGTCGCCTTTGTGCTAGAGTGAAAAAAGCACGAGGGCCGCTGAAATGGCCGGCAAGAAAACCAAAGAACAAGTCACTGTCGCTCTTATTCAGATGAGCGCGGCGGCGGATCCCGAGGCGAATCTCGCCAAGGCGGTGGCGCGGATCGGAGCGGCCGCCGGAAAAGGGGCTGAGATCGTTTGTCTTCAGGAGCTTTTTCGCTCGCGCTATTTCCCGCAGAGCGAGGATGCCAAGAATTTCAGGCTGGCCGAGACGATTCCCGGACCGACCACGGAGGCCCTGAGCCGGCTGGCGCGGCGGAAGAGAGTCGTCATCGTCGCTTCCGTTTTCGAGAAGCGCTCCGCCGGGATCTATCACAACACCGCGGCGGTGATCGACGCGGACGGCTCGATCGCGGGAAAATACCGTAAGATGCACATTCCCGACGATCCCTGCTACTACGAGAAATTCTATTTCACCCCGGGAGACTTGGGTTTTCCCTGCTTTAAGACGCGCTACGCGAAGATCGGCGTGCTGGTCTGCTGGGACCAATGGTTCCCGGAAGCGGCGCGTCTCGCCTCCCTGGCCGGCGCCGAGATCCTCTTCTACCCCACCGCGATCGGCTGGCTGCCCACCGAGCCGAAAGCCGTGGCCCGCGCCCAGCAGGCCGCCTGGGAGCTGATCCAGCGCGG
>JACPDC010000030.1 GCA_016184235.1 Deltaproteobacteria bacterium
CTTGAACAGCCCTGTGCCGCGATAGGCCTGGGTGAGAAAACCCGAGGGATTGACCATCGCCATCTCCAGCTCGCCGCGGCAGACGGCGTAGGCGAGGTGGGGCGATCCGGTCGCCATGCGCAGCCACGGACGGAATTTTTCACCGGAGCCGGCGCCCACCACGATGCACATGTCGCGGTTTCCATAATAAGGCGTGTCGGGATTGCCGGCGATATGCAGGCCGATCTCCCAGAGAAGCTTGGCCCGCTGAAAGTTCGCCCCTTTTGGAAGTGGTTCCATGATTTTACCTCGTGTGGCAGACTGTAGGGGCAGGTTTCAAACCTGCCCCCTACCCCTTTTACGACGTGACCGTCCCCGGCTTCTGTGGGATCTTTCCTTCCAGCTCGTCCGTGATGTCGCCGTAGAGCCCGTACGGGTTAGGAACGCTCTTCCGGTACACCTCGGGGGGCACGTTGACGTAGACCTCGAGCATGTTCCCGTCAGGGTCGTAAAAATAGATGCTCTTGGTGATGCCGTGGAAGACGACGTGGCGGATTTTCACGTCGTGCTCTTTGAAGATCCTCCATGCCTCCTGAAGCTCGGCAAAGGAGCCAAGCTCATAGGCCACATGCTCCATCCCTACCTGTTCCGGGTCGGGCATGGCCGCCCCTTCTTTGGCCTCACGGATCGCCAGCATATGATGGTTGTCTTTCACGTCGGTGCTGAAAAAGAGCATGCCTTTGCCGTTGTCGCCGACCTGGGGGAGTCCCAGGACTTCGGTGAAGAAGCGCTTCGATCGCTCCAGATCTTTGACCCTGAGCACCAGGTGGCCGGTCCTTCTTATCCGGATGGGCATGGCTTCGTCCTCCTTCTCGCGCAAGAGTCCGATAACAGCTTATCCCTATTAACACAGAGCATCCCCCGCTTCAATTTCACCGCAGAAACATTGGTCATGCCGAACGACTTAAACGATTTGAACGGCTTGAACTGTTTGAACGCGCCTATTCACAAACCCGTCAGGACGCGGGCAGGTAATAAAGGGGGTCGCGGGCCACGTTGTCTTTGCGGATCTCAAAATGGAGATGCGGAGCGGATACCCTCCCGGTGCTTCCCACCTCCCCGACCACCTCTCCCTGGGCTACCTTCTGCCCTTCCCGGACGAGATTGCTCTGGTTGTGGGCGTACACGGAGACAAAACCGCCGGAGTGGCGGATAATGATGATGTTGCCATAGCCCCTCAACTGGTCGCTGTAGATCACCTCGCCCGCTTCGATGGCCCGAATCGGGCTCCCTTCCGGGGCCTGGATATCGATGCCGTCGTGGAAGGTCTCGCTGCGCGGGCCGAACTTTGACGTGATCCTGCCGGCGACCGGCCAGATGAATCCCTCTCTGCTTTTCTCCGCCGGCTCCGGCGTCCTGGGACGCTCCAACGAGGCCTGCACGGGGGTGATGATCTCCACCGGCAGCTGCCTGGTCGCCCCCGGGATAAAGATCCGCTGGCCGACGCGGATCTGGTGCGGATCGTCGATGCGATTCAGACGGGCCAGCTCCTGGTACGGCAGATCGTATGCCTTGCCGATGCGAAAGAGATTTTCGCCGCTCTTGACCACGTGATAGATCCCCCCCGGCTTCCTTTGAGCCGGGGCCGGCGCGCGAGGGGCGCATCCGTCGAAAAAAAATGGCAACGTTGCAAAGAGAAAGAAGAAGATCTGCAGCTCAGGCTTCAGTCGGCCCAACCGTACTTCCCCCAAAGCTTGACGAACCGGCACTCCCCGAGTTGTTCTTCCTCCAGCCCTTCCGCAGTGCGGCGGACCCGCTTGAGCAGTTGGGCTTGTTCGTCTCCCAAGGGAATGACAAGCCTCCCGCCAAGGGCCAGCTGCTCGACCAGCGGCTGGGGCAGCCCCGGGGCTCCGGCCGTCACCACGATCGCGTCGAACGGGGCGTGCTCGGACCAGCCCAGGGTCCCGTCCCCCACGTGAATCGCCACGTTGTAATAGCCCAGCTCGTCCAGAACGGCTCGCGCGCGCAGCGCAAAGGAGCGGATTTTCTCGATGGAAAAGACATTGCGGCAGAGCTCGGCGAGAACCGCCGTTTGGTAGCCGGACCCGGTGCCGACCTCGAGGACCCTTTCGTCCCCCTTGAGCTCCAAGGCCTGGGTCATGAGCCCCACCATATAGGGCTGCGAGATCGTCTGCTTCTCGCCGATGGGGAGAGGGCCGTCATCATAGGCGCGCCCGGCAAGGGCAGACTCGACAAAGAGGTGCCTGGGGATTTTGCGCATCGCCTGCAAGACCCTGGGATCTCTGATCCCCCTGGCTACAAGCTGCTCCTGGACCATCTTTTCTCTGGTCCCGAGCTGTTCGGACAGGATTCGGTCAGGAGGCTTCACAGCGGAGAGAGTGGTCGGGGCGACCGGATTTGAACCGGTGACCACACGCACCCCAAGCGTGTGCGCTACCAGGCTGCGCTACGCCCCGACGATTTCGTTCAACTAGAGGATATGTAACACTCCTGGCGGTTTGCGTCAAAGGGATTTACCGGACTACGGGCAAGAGCATCGAAAGGCCAGGCCCCAAGTCAACCCAAGTCAATATTTGGCTGGTCACTTTCGGCGGAACGTTATATAAGACGGCTCGGCCAACAATCCAGGTCGATGACAAATAGCAAAGCCGAATCCATCTGGAGCCGCGCGTTCGCGCTCCTCTGTTTAGCCGAATTTCTGGGTTACGCGCAGCACGCCGTGCTCCAACCCACTTTTCCACTCTACATCACGCATCTGGGCGGCTCGCCGTTTGTCGTCGGTCTGGTCATCGCCTCATTCGGCGTGACCAGCGTAATCTCGCGACCGATCCTCGGTTACTGGGCGGATCGCTGGAGTCTTGCCGGCGTAATGATCCTGGGGTTCGTTGCGCAGGCGGCAAGCCTATCGCTGTGCCTTATCCCTTTCGCCGGCGCCACCATGTTCGCCAACGGGCTCAGAGGCATCGGCTGGTCCGGAATGAATACCGGCGCCTATACGTTCCTGGCCATCAGCGCACCCAGCGAGCGGCGCGGCGAAGCTTCCGGTTACTTCGGCTCCGCCCAGTCGGCCGCGACCGTTCTCTTGCCTGCCGTAGCGCTCTGGATTATTGACGCGCGGTTTGGGGGATTCCACGCCGCGTTTATCCTCGCCATGAGCCTCGTGCTCGGCGGCGCCGGCGCGGCCTACGCTCTATCACGCGAAATTCCTCCCGGTCCTCGTAGCGCGCAGCCCGATTCCCCGGAATCGTGGTGGCGCGAAATTATCAGCGTCTTTGACCGCAGCGTCGTGTTGCCCGCGGCGTTGACTTTCCTGTTGCACCTGCCGGCGTCCTGTCTTACGAGTTACATCGTTCTTTACGCACGCGACATTGGCGTCGGCGACTTTGGTTGGTATTATGTCGTCATCGGCGCCACCAGCATGCTTGCGCGCCCCCTGCTAGGCCGGGTGTCAGACAAAATCGGTTGCGGCCAATCTCTCATCGTCGCCTTCAGCCTGGAAACTATCGCGCTTCTGATCATGCCTGCGATTACCAATCTCGCGGGAACTATGGTTGCGGGCGCGCTCTATTTTATCGGCTCAGCCATCGGAGCGGCGCGCCTTATGGCGCTCGCCATAGGGAACGCGCCTCCCGAGCGTCGGGCCGGCGCCCTGGCGAGCTTCTCCGCCGCGTTGCCGTTGAGCCATGGAGCGGGTGCCCTGGTGAACGGCCTTGTTCTCGATCTCGGGGGCTATACGTGGATGTACATCATGGCCGCGCTTATGTGCGCGTCGGGCCTCGCGCTCACGGCGAAGCAATGGGCAAACCTGAAATGATTGCCCTCGGTCAATCGGTAAGCGTTTAAACCGGCGGTGATGCCGTCAGGAAGAATTTAGTATTGTGCCCCCGGGACCCCTACGAGGCAGTTACCTCTGCTGCGTGGGACCGAGCCCTTCAATCACAACCTGACGGAGAGTTTCTTTCCCGCCGAAACGCTTGACGGCATCTAAGATCTCAAGGCCAGCCAACTGCCCTTCGGCGTCGTAATCCGCGGCTATTCCTTCAGCGAGATGCTTGGTGGTCACGGTTGTCTCGCGGAAAGTGATGCTCAGGGCATCTACCTCTGCGTCATAGCTAATCTTCATGGCATTATCTCCCCGTTCACGAATAGTAAGTATAAACCGTTACGACCACAATTTCATCCTCTTCTTCAACAAAGATCGGCCTCACCTGTTTTGTGGCATAGACCTTCTTGTTCCATTCTCGATTAAAGGGAAAACTCTTTCGACATTGGAGACGGCCCAATTCCGCCGGTTCCCAAGGGCTTGTTTGTATAGTTTCCTCTACTTCAGCAACCGTGTAACCACGTTTCTCAGTGTAGCTCAAGGCATGGTCCGATAGCCGGATCGGTTTCATCTGGCGGCTTCTTCCATGGTTTTTATCTCCTCCTGCGTCAAATCATAAAGTTCGTAGACAAGTTGGTCGATC
>JACPDC010000031.1 GCA_016184235.1 Deltaproteobacteria bacterium
TCGTTAGGGAAGTCGACGAGCGCATCGTTTCCAACCTGTCAGAACAGCTAAAAGTTTCACCTCTGATCGCCCGAATCTTGGGTCTGCGCGGCTATGCGGAGCCGGAGGCGGCCCGGCGCTATCTGTCTTCGAGCCTGCGCTCCGATCTCCCGTCTCCTTTCCTAATGGCCGGGATGGAAGGGGCCACCGCGCGGCTGGCGCGCGCCTTAGAGCGCAAAGAGCCCGTCTGCGTCTGGGGAGACTACGATGTCGACGGCACCACGGGAGCCTCGGCCCTGGTCTTGTTCCTCAAAGAAATCGGCGCCCGGACGATCTACTATGTCCCGCACCGGATCGAGGAAGGCTACGGATTGAACACCGAGGGGATCAGGCGCTTGAGCTCCCAGGGTGTCCGGTTGGTGGTCTCGGTCGATTGCGGGATTTCAAACTATAAAGAGATAGAGTTCGCTCAAGGTTTGGGCGTCGATGTGGTGGTGGTGGATCACCACGAGCCTCCGCCGGAGCTGCCGCCCGCCCTTGCGATCATCAACCCGCACCGTATCGACTGCTCCTTTCCCGACAAGGGGCTTTCCGGCGCCGGTCTGGCCTTTTATCTGATTATCGGCCTCAGGGCGAAGCTGCGCGAGGCCGGCTGGTTTGCAGCTTCGGAAGCGCCCGATATTCGCCGTTACTTGGACATCGTTACGTTGGGCACGATCGCGGACATGGTGCCCCTGACCGGAGTGAACCGGCTTTTGGCTCGGCGCGGTCTTGTGGAGCTCGGCGCATCGGCGCGCCCGGGTATCGTCGCTCTAAAGGAGGTGGCGCGCGTTGCTCGAGGCGAAGTAGGCGTGGGCCAGGTGGCGTTTCAACTCGGTCCCAGGATCAACGCAGCGGGTCGAATGGACGCGGGGCTCAAGGTGGTCGAGATGCTGACCACCGAGTCGCTCGATGTCGCGCTCAGGATCGCGCGCGAGCTGGACGGGCACAACCGCGAGCGGCAGGCGATGGAAGCGCGGGTGTTGGGGGAGGCGCTGTCCCAGACGGGCACAGGTCCTGGGCCGGAAAACCGTTACTCCATCGTGCTGGGCCAGGAAGGCTGGCACCCTGGAGTCCTGGGAATTGTCGCCTCCCGGATCGTGGAGCGGTTCCATCGCCCTACGGTCGTCATAGGTTTTAGCGCGGGGCAGGGGAAAGGCTCGGCCCGCAGCATCCGCGGCTTTCACATGGTGGAGGGACTGAGGCGCTGCGCCGATCTCCTGGAGAAATTCGGCGGCCACGAATACGCCGGAGGGCTGACGATCCGGCAGGAACAGTTTCCGCTCTTTGCCGGCCGTTTTGAAGAGATAGCCAGGGAGGAGCTGGCCCCTGAAGATCTGGTGCCGATTTTAGAGGTGGACGCGGCGTTGGAGTTTTCCGACATCGGACTTCCGCTCTTCCGGCAGATCGACGCGCTGAAACCCTTCGGGGTGGGAAATCCGGAGCCTCTCTTGATGACCGGAGGGATCGAGCTGTTCGAGCGCAGGGATTTCAACGGCGGCGCCCGCCTGCGGCTGCGTCAGGGAAGCCGATCCCTAGGCGGTGTGGTTTTTGGCCAACAGTTTCGAGTTTCGAGTAATGAGTCAGGGTGGGAGATACTGACTCCCGGGGCTAGAATCGATTTGGTCTATCGGTTGGCCGAAAACCAGTGGAACGGAGCCTCTACCGTGGAGCTCAGGGTCGTCGACTGCCGGCTTTCCTCCGGAGCCTAGCCCTTCCCGTCAATTTCTCCCGCCACATTTGGCACAAGTGGGCGATAGAACAGTTGCTTTTTCGCTATAATCGGGTTATGGTAACTCGTTAGAAGCAACGCCCCTGGTAGTTTGGGAGGTTATAAGTGCCGGCAAAGATACTTGTCGTAGAGGATCACGCGGACTCCCTCGAAGTCCTTACCATTCAACTAAAGTGCCTAGGCTATCAGGTCATAGAGGCCATGACAGGCCAGGAGGGGATCGAAAAGGCAACCAAGTGCCTTCCCGAAGCGGTGATTATGGACCTCGGCCTTCCCGACATGAACGGGATGGAGGCGACGAAGAAGTTGAAGCAGGACCCGCGCACAGCCCATATTCCCGTGATCGCCCACACGGCGTGGCCTGAGGAGGCCTTTAGGGGCCAGGCGGAGAAGGCCGGTATCTCTGATTTCTTGACCAAGCCCACCTCTCCGAATCGGTTTCGGAGCACGATCGAAAAGTGGCTCAAGCTAAAAATCAACTGAGCGCTCCGCTCCAGTCCGTCTCTCATACATAGTCGGCGATTTTTCCCGCGGGAGAAAACATGGATGCGCAGGCCCGAAGGGATGTGGTCTTTCTCGTTTTAGCCGGGGTGTTTGTTACCAACGCCATCCTGGGGGAGTTGACCGGAGGAAAGCTCTTTGCCTTCGGACCCTTCACGATGAGCATAGGAGTCATTCCGTGGCCCGTGGTCTTTCTCACCACCGACTTGATCAACGGGACGGAGTTCGCAAGCTTACCTTTATGACGATCGCCCTGATCGTCTACGCCTTCGTAGTTCTTTTCGCGGCCATCCAGGTGCCGGCCGCTTCATTTTCGCCGGTCACCGATGAGCAGTTCCGGGCGGTTTTCGGCCAGTCGCTCTGGATCATAGTCGGCAGCGTGACGGCCTTCGCCATCAGCCAGCTGATCGACGTGGTCGTCTTCTGGTTCGTCCGCCACAAGACGGGAGAAAAGCTTCTGTGGCTGCGCGCTACCGGATCCACAGCCATCTCCCAGCTCATCGACAGCTTCGTCATTATCGGCATCGCCTTTTGGCTTCCGGGAAAGGTAAAGACCGATGAGTTTCTGATAGTGGCGGCGACGAATTATTCCTACAAGTTCCTGATTGCCGTGAGTCTCACCCCATTTATCTACATGGGCCACGCCGTCATCGATAGATTCCTCGGCGCCGAGGAATCTCACAGCCTCATCGAGCGGGCGGCCCGTCAATCCAATTAGCAGGCAATAGGCAGTAGGCATTAGGCAATAGGAATAGTTTCTAACTACCGCCTACCGCCTTTTGCCTATCGCCTAATTACAGATCATCAAGTGGCAGGTGTGGGGCAGCCGTTTCATCAGCCCTTTGACGACGTGGCCGCGGAGCATGTGATAGAAGGTGGAGCGGCGAGTCACGCCGACCAGGACCGCATCGACCTCAAGATCTTTGGCTGCCTTAGCAATCGTCTCGGCGGCGTTATGGGAAATCGTCCATATCGGGATGATCTCGATGTTCTTCCCTTTGACCTCTTGCAGGGCATGCCTCAGCGTTAGCACCCCCTCCTCGTTCGGCATGTGCGGCGTCTCTCCGTTGAAGAGCCCGGGCCATTCTTCGACGTAGATGCAGTAAAGCGTCGATTCTCCCTTGCCGCGCGCGCGCGCGATCCCTTCCTGGATCAGGCGCGGGCTTTCTCCCCGCAAGGCCAAAAGGGTCGATGACGGATAGAGGGCCTTGAGATCCACCGCCTCACCGAGCGTCACCAATCCTTTCAGCTCCTCCTCGACCAGGCTCTCCGATGCGCGGTAGGCGCGCGCCTGGAGGCGCTCGATGGCAGGGATCTGATGGAGAATATCTATGAACCAGCCCCTCCGCACGCCCACGGCGGCCAGCATGCCTATGGCGGTGACCGTGCCGCCGAAAAGGGTGGCCAGTTCCTTCTCGACCAGATTGATTCCCCAGGCGACTATGACCATGGCAGTCGTGAAAAGACCCAGCCAGAATCCAAAGTCGCGCCGCCCGAGCCGCCAGCGAATGAGATCGAGACTGAGCGACGAAAAGACAAAGGCCCCGAGGAGACCGAAGGCGTACATGTCGCCCAAGAGCGCCATCTGGCCTCGAGTGATGAGAATCACCAGGATCGGCACCGAGGTGGCGATGGCTATGGCTACCATGGGCGTGTTGAAGGTAGCGCTGCGGAGCGCGATGATCTGGGGCAGGAAGCCCCGATTCGCCAGCGCCAGGAAGACATGGTAGGCGCCGATGATCGCCGTATTGGAGGCGAAGAGGAGCAGCGTGGAAGCGGTCAGGACCACGGCGAGCTTCACTCCGAACCCTCCCGAGGCCAATCCCAGCTCTGAGATGAACCGCTCGCTCTGCGTGGCCTTGATTTCCGGCGGCAAGACGGCGACAGAGAAGGCCGTGAGCACGGGAGCGGTAAGGATCATCGTCACGACCACCGCCAGCATAGCGATGCGCGTGGTCCGGCGCAGCGGGAAGCGCATCGCGGGACTCAATTGGCTGATGCTCTCCAGGCCGGAGAAGGCGAGCCAGGCCGCGCCGAAACCCACCAAGAGATCATAAGAGTGCAGCTCTCTTCCGGAGCCGAGATGGCGGAAGAGATCCGCCCACTGCGAGGCGCTCATATAGCGGAGACTCGATCCGATCACGATCAGGTCGACAACGAAGGCGCTGACGGCCATGACCAGGGCGACCATAGCGCTCTCGCGAATCCCGATGACATTCAATATGAAAAGCACGACGATTCCGGCGCAGGCCAGCGGCACAATATATTGATCGAGAGAAGGAAAGACGCTGCCGACGTACTGAAAGCCCGAGACCGTGGAGATCGCCGTGGTTAGAAAATAATCCACGGTGATGAGCATTCCTCCCAGGCAGCCCCACATGGGTCCAAGGGCCTTGGTCGTGATCGTGACCACCCCGCCTCCTTCGGGATTGCGCCAGGAGATCTCGATGTATTTGAGGGCGAGGAGGATGAAACCGCCCGCGGTGAGAAGCACGAAGAAAGGAGTGGCGTCCTTGACGTGGCCGTAGAGGATGCCCGGGACGTAGTAGACCGACGTGCCGATGTCGCAGAAGACGACCGCCCAGGCCAAAAGCCAGTTCAGTTGTCTGGTATCCCGGGTCGGTCGCATGGGGCGTTTGGAAAATTCAATGATAGGGTGGGTTGTGGCGGAGTGTCAAGCTTGGCTCTTGACGAAAAAGGCTGCGAGAAAACCGAGCGCGGTCCAAAGGGCGACGAACGGCCCCCCCTGCTCGAACGCCTCCGGCATCATGGTGTCCGCGAGCATGGCCAGGATGCCGCCAGCGGCCACAGCTTCGGTCCCGGCGATCATCCATTCGGGCGCCCCGGTGAGCAGCACATTGCCGAGAAGGGCGGCCAGTCCGCTTAGAATAACCAGGCCGCCCCAGAGGCCGAGCACGTGCGCGGGACTGTATCCGTGCCGGCGCATTCCCGCCGCGCTGGAGAGCGCCTCGGGAAAATTTGAGAGAAAAACAGCAATGACAAACACGGGATTGAAAGCGGCGGTCGAAAGTAAACTGGAGCCGATGACCACGGACTCCGGGATGCCGTCCAGGAGCGCGCCCATAAAAATGGCCATCGGAGCGCTCTCGCCTGCGTGGGACTGCGCGTGGAGCGCATGCTCTGTCGCCGTAAAACCGACCATCGCGGCTTGATTTCTGTTCAACTGGCTTAGCGCTCTTGCGTGCCAGCGTGTTGCTTCTGCCCGCGGAGACCTCTGAGCTCTCAAACCGGCCACGTTCCCAGTCGAAAGTTGGCCAGGCAGGTGGCGATCGCGCAGCTCTTGCACGGCCGCGGCGAGCCGCGGCGAGCGCTCCGCGATCAACGCCAGTCGATCTTTGCGAATGCGCCACAGGTGGACGTCGGTCTTCGCTAATGCCGTGCTGTGATGAGGGTGGCCGGCCAAAAGCGCGAGCTCACCGATCGCCTCGCCCGGTCCGAGCGTGACAACCGCGGTCGGCTCCTGTGGGGAGCCGTGCCTGTGGATCTCAACAGTTCCTGACTCGATAAGATAAAGGGCGTCACCGGGATCGCCTTGCCTGAAGATCGTTTGGCCGGCGGAGTAGCGACATGCCTCGATGAACGGCACCAAGCCTTGAAAATCCTCGGGCGGAAGCGCCCGGATCAGATCGATACGGCTCATGTGCTCCAGGAGTTTGGTCGCGCGCCGTCGTCGCTGCTCCCTTAAGAACCGGTACAAAGTGGCGGGCTTTCGCAGAAAGCCCCCGTGCGCATTGATGGCCTGGTTAGCCAGGACGAATACCACAGCGCCGATTAGAAATCCGCTGCCGACGGGAAGAAACCCGGCTCTTTCGTGCCCCTCTGCAACCAGATCGAAAGCGAGCGCAGAGATGAGGGTGCCGGCGCCAAAAGCCATGATCGCCGCCACCAACCGATCTGACCATTGCCTTGCCAGACCCATCACAGCCCCGACGAGAAGCGCGGAAGCGCTGAGGAGACCCAGTCCTAACGCGGTTAGAGCGAGTTTGCTCATGAAACGTTCAGCCCCCCACGGATGCTAGCGGAAAGGTCGTCCGATTGCCATGCGGCCGGCGCCCTTACAGCAGCGTCCCGCGCAGAACCATTTCTGCGACGGTGAAATATATGATCAGGCCGGTGACATCAACCAGTGTTGCCACAAAAGGCGCGGAGGCGCTGGCGGGATCGAAGCCGAGCATCCGCAGGATAAAGGGAAGGGTGGAGCCTGCGATGGTTCCCCACATGATAACCCCTATGAGACTGAGGGCCACGGTCAACGCCACTAGGAAATAATGATCTCCGTAGGATTGGAACAGGATTTGCCAGAGTAGAATTCGGCCTAGGCCAATGGCTGCTAAGATGGAGCCCAAGGTAAGACCGGTAGCGAGCTCACGGCGAATCACCCTCCACCAGTCCCGGAGCCTCACCTCTCTAAGGGCCATCGCGCGAATCACCAGCGTCGAAGCCTGGGAGCCGGAGTTTCCGCCGCTGCTGATAATCAGCGGGACGAAAAGAGCCAGGACAACCGCCCGCGCTATCTCTGCCTCATAATAGCCCATGGCTGTAGCCGTTAAGGCGCTTGGAGCGCCTCCGTGCCTCCGATCTTTTGAATATCCTCCGTGGCCTCTTCTTGGACAACGTCAATGATGTCGTCCAGGGTGACGACTCCCTTGATGTGTTTTTCCGAGTCTACGATCGGGATCATCTGCAGATTGTGTCGCGCAAAAAGATGGCTGAGCGCTTCCTGATCCAGATGCTCAGGCGCTGTGATCACGTCGCTGCGCATGACCTCTTGGATCGTCTTGTCGCCGGGTGTCGTGAGCAGATCTCTGAAAGAGACCACTCCCAACAACCGTTCTTCGGAGTCGACCACATAGGCATAGTAGACCGTCTGTGCCCGATCCCGGGCATCCCTGCGCAGAAAGCTAACCGCCTCGTCGACGCTCATCGGGCGTAGCGCGTGTTCATCAGCCCTCCGGCCTGATCCTCTGCGTAATCCAGGAGGCCTTTGACTTCACCGCGAGTCTTGTCATCGAGGAGCGATAGAAGGCCCTCCCGAGTCGCTCCAGGGGCTTCCTGTATAACGTCTACCGCCTCATCGGGGGCAAGCAGCCTAATCCACAGCCGCCTCTCTGCCGGCGGGAGTGCTAGGATGAGTTGGACCTGATCGCGTGGGCTTAAACGGAGAAAAAGTTCCTCGGCATCGTCCCGGTGAAGTAGCTCAAAGCCTTCCACTCGCTCATCGATCGAAAGGACAGGCCAGGCCTCGTAGAGTTCCGTCAGGGCAAAGCTTTTCTCAGCCATTTTCCCCTCCATCTGACGTCCATAAACGCCTATATAGCCCACAGCCCGCTATGGCGGAAGGCAAGAACAGGATCTCGAAATGAGTCAGCAGGTGCCGATGATTCCTCGTCACGCGCCAAAGAATAACGATAGTGC
>JACPDC010000032.1 GCA_016184235.1 Deltaproteobacteria bacterium
GACGGCTCGTTGCGCTTGCCCCGGTAAGGAACCGGCGCGAGGTATGGCGAGTCCGTCTCAAGCAATATTCTCTCCAACGGTAATCTGCGCGCCACATCTCTGAGAGCGTCGGCGTTTTTGAACGTGATAATCCCGGTAAAGGAGAGATAAAATCCCAGGTCTAAAAATTCTCTTGCCGCGTCGTAGTCTCCGGTAAAGCAGTGAATGACGCCCCGGAGGTCCCCCTTGCCCTCGCGCTTGATAATTTCGGAGGCTTCCCGGTATGCGTCACGAACATGAACCACTAGCGGGAGGCCGCTCTGTCGGGCCATCTGAATGAACCGGCAGAAGAGATCGATCTGGACCTGCCTCGGCGAGTGATCGTAGTAAAAGTCGAGGCCGGTCTCCCCGAGGGCGACCACTTTGGGATTCCCGGCAAGGGCCTCCATTCGCTGGAACCCCTCCTCGTCCACTTCTCTGGCATCATGGGGGTGCATGCCGATGGTGGCATAGAGCCCCGGGTAAGAGTTGGCGAGCTCCAGCGCCGCGGCGTTGCTCGAAAGATCGCCGGCGCCACCCACGACAATGATCTTCTCCACACCCGCTTCTTTGGCGCGCTGAATAACCTGATCCACATCCGCCGAAAACTCTCTTGTCTGAATGTGGGCGTGGCTGTCGATCAGCGCCGGGTTGGTGAGGCGAGCCATTTAGCCGTCCGAGGCGGTCTCGATTCGTGGAAACAGGACTTTGGGAGGCTGCACTTTATGACCGGGAACGAAAAACTGCCCCCAAGAAGAGGGCTGCTTGGCAGTTGGCTGCGGGATATTGAGAAGCGCCTCCAACTCCTTGGCGGTTTCAGGCAGAAATGGCGAGATCAACCGACCGATGGTCCTGACGGCTTCCAGCAGGTGGTGGAGGATCTCCCCCACCCTACCGCGCTTTTCGGCATCTTTGTAGAGACTAAAGGGAGCCGTCTGCACGACGTACCGGTTGGTGTGGTCGATAGCCGCCCAGATGGCTTCAAGGGCGCGATGAAACTGGAGCTCCGCCATGTGCCCCTTCAATTCCTCCTCCGCCCGGCGGAACCTATTCTTCAGTTCCAGATCCTCCTTGGTCCAAGCCGTGCTTAGGGGCTGAACGACACCGGCAAAATACTTCTGCTCCATCGCCAGGACCCGACTGACCAAATTTCCCAGATTGTTAGCCAGATCGGCATTGTAGCGGGCTGTGAGGTTTTCTTCACGAAAGTCCGCGTCTTGTCCGAACACGCTCTCGCGCAACACAAAGTAGCGAAACGCCTCCATGCCGATTTTCTCTTTCATCACCAACGGAGATATAACGTTACCCAGGCTTTTGGACATCTTTTGACCTTCCACGGTCCAGAAGCCGTGCACGTTGAGATGTTTGTACAGCGGTAGGCCGGCGGCCATGAGCATGGTCGGCCAGAACACACCGTGCGGCTTGAGTATATCCTTGCCAATGAAGTGTTGCGCTTCGGGCCAGAACTCTTGAAATGCCTCTTCAGCTTTATATTTTAACGCACTTACATAATTGATAAGCGCATCGAACCATACGTAAGTCACGTAGCGCTTATCGAAGGGGATCTCGATCCCCCAAGTGAGACGGCTCTTGGGGCGGGAGATACACAGATCGCCGATCGGTTCGCGCAACATCGCCACCACCTCGTTCCTGAATCCCTCCGGCCGGATAAAGTCCGGGTGCGCCTCGATGTGGCGCAGCAGCGGTTCCTGATATTTGCCCATGCGAAAGAAATAATTCTCTTCTTCGAGCCACGTCGGCTCGGTGAGGTGGTCCGGGCACTTCCCGCCAGCGAGTTCTTTTTCCGTGTAAAACCGCTCGCAGCCGAAGCAGTAAAGCCCTGCGTAGCGGTCGAAGTGAATGTCCCCGGCTTCATGAATCCTGGCCAGCAGCTGCTGGACATAGCGAACATGATGCTCATCGGTCGTACGAATGAAGTGATCGTAAGTAAACCCACAGCTATCCCAGACAGCCCGGAAGGTCGTGCTGATTTGGTCCGTAAAGACCTTTGGGTCCATCCCTGCTTGCGCGGCGGCCTGCGCGATTTTGTCCCCGTGCTCATCGGTGCCAGTGAGGTAAAAGGTCTCCCACCCGCGCGCCCGGTAGTAACGCGCCAAGGTGTCGGTAATGATCATGGTATAGGCGCTGCCCAGGTGAGGCTCGGCGTTGACGTAATAAAGGGGAGTAGTCAGGTAGATCCTTTCCATAACAAGCCTTATCCCAAACCTGCAGCTCGCATGAGGAAATCTTCCAGCGCCATCCTGCGGTTGACGTTTCTGCGGATGCTCGCCGCCGTCGCGCCAATGCGGGACAGAAGGAAAAGGACCCGCTCCCGGCTATTTCTATCCGCCTGTCGCCTGATGCTCTGCTCGAGGTCCGGATTCGAAAGCCCCCGGCTGCTGCCCGTGACCAGACAGATCAGGATATCGCGATACCATCCTTCCGCCCAGTCGAGAAATTTCAAGGATTCTTCCCGCTCACCTGCAATCTCCTCGGCCAGAGCCATCCATCCGGCAGAGTCCGCGGGGGTGAGAGAGCTCATCCTCTCCGCCCACGCGGCCCGCCGCTGTATCATCTCTTCCATCTCTGGAGCGGCGGCCCTGCCCAAGCTCCCCATGCTCATGGCCGCCAGAAGCTCGGCCTTGTCCCGCGACCATCCCTTCCGAGTTTCCAGAAAGCTTGCCACCTCTTGGACAGGGAGCGGGGCAAAGGAGAGACGGAGGCAGCGGGACACCAGGGTAGCGAGCAGTCCCCCGACGCTGGTGGAAACAAGAATGAGGAGTGAGTCTTTCGGAGGTTCTTCAAGAGTTTTCAGCAAGGCGTTTTGAGCGGCGTAATTCATCAGGGAGGCAGGGTCTACAACCGCTATTTTCTTCCCCCCTGTAAAGGCGCGATAGTTGAGCTCCCTTTCCAGCTCGCGCACCTGCCGGATAGTGATCTCCTTTTTTTCCGGCAAGGGCTCTACTACGCGCACGTCGGGGTGATTGCCGTTTTGAACTCGCACACAGCCGTCACAGCGGCCACAGAAGTCGCTGTCCTTTTCTCGGCACTGGATCGCCATAGCCAAGGACAGGGCTACAGTCCTCTTTCCTATCCCCTCAGGACCCAGAAAGAGATAGGCGTGGTGCAGCCGGTCGTTCTCCAAGCCTCTCGCGAGGGACTCCAGCTGCTTCCTGTGACCTACGATGTCGGAGAAGGGCATATCCAAAAAAGCGAATGGTGAATAGTCAATAGCGAATAGTCCCAACCCTTCCGCCATTCGCTATTCGCCATTTGCCAATTTCTCATCGATGATCTTTCTGATCTCCTCGTGTAGGTCTCGAACAGCACGGGAGGCATCGAGGACATGAATACGGCCGGGTTCGGTCCGGGCCAGCTCCAGAAAGCCCTTCCTCACCCTCTCGTGAAACGCCACCTCTTCCCGCTCAAATCGATCTTCCATCCTCGATGCCCTATCCTCTCTTGCTGAGGATTGAGAATGGATGATCGAGGATCGCTCCTCGGCCCGGGACAACCCCAGCTCCACGGGACAGTCCAGCAGAAAGGTTATATCCGGCGTGATCCCCCCGCTGGCGACCTCGTTGACACGGCGCAGCATACCGAGATCGACTCCGCGCCCATACCCTTGGTACGCGAGAGTGGAGTCCGTGAAACGGTCGCACAGGACTAGGGTGCCGCTTGCGAGGGCCGGACGGATCACTTCGTGGACATGCTGCGCCCGGTCTGCCAGATAGAGAAACAGCTCCGTTGGGGGGCATATGGCGTAAGGAGTAAGGGGTGAAGGGTCCCCTTTCGCCTCACCCCTTACGTCTTCGGTAAGGAGCACCTGCCGAATCATCTCTCCCAGGGCAGTCCCCCCGGGCTCCCGCGTGCCTAGGCACCCCCTGCCCCGGCCCGCGAGATATCGCTCCAGCAACCGAAGCTGCGTGGACTTACCCGACCCGTCGCCGCCTTCGAAAGAGATCAAACGAATCATCCGAAGGAGAGAATACAAGAGTCAGAATCCAGAATCCAGCACCCGTTTTTCGTTCCGAATCCCGGCTCCTGGATGCTGAATTCCGGGGAGGGTGGCGAGAGGGCTAGGCCTTTCCCTCGCCCAACAGGAGGTTGATCCCGTTCAGCAACTGCGTGCTGGTAAAAGGCTTCGTGATATAGTAGTCGGCTCCCAGTTTGTAGCCTCCCAGGACATCCTCGTACTGAACCTTCGCGGTAAGGAGGATCACGGGAATCGATGCGGTATCCGGGACGCCTTTGAGCCGCGTCAGCACCTCCAGACCATCCATTTGTGGCATCATAATATCAAGCACAATCAGGTCTGGCTTTTGTTCTTCCAAACGCGTCAAGAGCTCCGGCCCGCTGTATGCGGACATCACGCTGTATCCCTTGCCCTCCAGAATGGTCCTGACGATCGTGATGATGTCCGGGTTGTCGTCAACTACCATAATGGTCCGGGTTGTCGTCAACTACCATAATGGTTTTTTTGGTATCCATGCTTTCCCCCTAGCTGCCGGCGACCGGTATGGTCACCTTAAATGTGGAGCCCTTGCCCACTTCACTTTCGACCTCAATTTTGCCCCCGATAAGCTCAACCAGATTTTTGCTGATAGTCAATCCCAGACCGGTCCCCTCGTAGCTCCGCGCCGCCTTGCCGTCCAATTGCCGGAACTTATCGAAGATCAGAGGGATCAGATCCTTGGGGATGCCGATTCCCGTGTCAGAGATCACGAACGAGACATTGCTATTAGCCCCCCTGACCACGGAGAGCCTCACCTCCCCTTGATCGGTAAACTTAATGGCATTGCTGAGAATGTTGGCGAGGCAGTTTTTCAACTTCCCCCAGTCGGTCTCAATCAAAGGGACATCGTCCCCGACTTCGTATCGGACCTTATACGGCTTCCGGCTCTCCAGATGGGCGACCTCTTGCCGCAATTGGTCGAGGAGAGGCCTGACGTCGCCCCGCTTCACAAATAGACCGGTCTCCCCTTTCTCTATCTTCGAATAGTCCAGGAGGGCGTCCACGATCCCCAAGAGCCCGCGGGCATTTTCCATCAACCGCCCCATAGCCTTTTTCTGCTCCTGCGTCAATGGACCACAGGCGCCGTCACCCAAAAGGTGGCCGTAGCCCATGATCGTGGCGATAGGAGTTCGCAGCTCGTGAGAGGTGCTGGCCAGGTACTCGGATTTCAGCCGGTTTGCGTCGGCCAACTGCTCGGCGATGATCTGCCGCCTCCTGGCCTCTACCTGGAGCTCCTCATATTTTTTTGCGTTGCTCAACGCTATAGCCGTGGCAAAGGCCACGATCTGGCAGAACTGGATCTCTCTGGAAGTTAACTCCCGATCCTCTTGTTCAAAACCCAGGAGGATAACACCGTGCATCTCCCCGCGAAACATGATGGGCACGGCCATGGAGGTCGGAAACAAATGGACGGCAAAGTCCTGTTGGCCTTGCGGCTCCCCGGCAAAGAGCTGCTTCGGGTGGACGTTCCTTGTCACCCAGGGTCTCCAGGGTCTGCTTATAATCCAACGACGAGGGCAGGGACTGGGAGAGCGTCTGGATCATGGCCATATCCTGAGCTTCCTGCTCCGCCCTCTCTTTCAAGGCCTTCTCGGCGCGCACGACCTGGGCAAAGTAACCATAGAAAAGAGAGATTACGAACAAGAATGGAATACGCAGGTAGATGCTCGGATCGTGGGCCAGGGTGGTCTTAAAAAGAAAATATCCGTACAGGAGGGTAGCCAAC
>JACPDC010000033.1 GCA_016184235.1 Deltaproteobacteria bacterium
TCCCGCAACCCGGGGAAGCCGCCGGAAAACTACTGACGCTGCAGGGGGGAGAAAAATGAATGACAGAGAGGGGCGCGAATTCTTCGCCGCAAGCCTGGACCGCCACGTGGAGGTGGAGGGCAGGATCCTGGAGGACTATCGCGCGCTGGCGGAAAAGATGGCCGATGGTCCCGTTGGCTTGCTGGTCGATTTGATACTGACCGAGGAGGAACAGCACCACTTCCTGCTCCGCACGATGGCCAAGCACCTGAGACAGCCTCTCACAGGAGAAACCAAAGGGCTTGAGGCAAAAGGGCTGATGCGGGATGAACTGCTGCGTCAAACCCGGAGGCTGCGGGAACATGAGCGAGAAACTATAAGCGCCTGCGGCAATCTCAAATCGCAGGTCTCCTCGGAAGAAAAAGAGCTCTTCGATACCCTGCTGGATGTGATGATTCTCGACAGCGAAAAACATGAGAGATTGCTTGCGGCCATCGAGAGAATGGTCATGGCCTAATCAGGTCAGGGCCGCGCTTCGGTGAAGTCGGCGACCTGCGAGCCATAGGCCCCCGGCTGATAGCTGCAGGCCGGGTCCTCGTCCAGGTAATCCCCGCTGGCGGCATAGGCGCGCGCCCGCGAGCCGCCGCAGATCTCCTTGAACTCGCAGCGGCCGCAGCGGCCCTTGAAGCCATTGGTCTCACGGATCTGCTTGAAGACCTCTGATTCGCGGTAGATCTCGGCGATATCCGACGAGCGGACGTTTCCGGCCACGATCGGAAGAAAGCCGGAGGGATAGACGTCGCCCGTATGGGAGATGAACATGATGCCGTTGCCGTCTCTTATCCCGAAGCCCCTGCCCACGGGCGTCTCCCGGACGCTCGACCAGGAAAGCCCTTGCTCCTTCATCCTCGTCAGCGCCACCCGGCGAAAGTGGGGCGCCTCGGTGGTGGCGACCGCGAAGGGCGCCTCGCGCGAAAGATCATAGAGCCAGTTGTAGATGGCCTCGCCCCGCTCCGGACTTACCGCCTTGAGCCCGTGCCCCCGCCCTACGGGAATAAGAAAGAAGAGGCTCCAGCGCATGGGATCCAGGCCGCTGACGAGGCGATAGACTTGAGGAAGATCCGCCTCCGTCTCCGCGGTAACGAGCGTGTTGATCTGCAGGCCGAGCCCTTCCTCCCGCGCCTCGCGCGCGGCCTCGACCGTGCGGTCGAAGCAGCCCGGGACTCCTCTAAAACCGTCGTGCTTCTCGCGGTTCGGGCCGTCGAGGCTGAGCGAGATGCTCTCCACCCCGGTCGCCCTGAAGATCTGAAACACCTCTCTGGTAAGCAGCGGCGTGCCGCTCGGCGCGACCGAAAGCCTGAGCTCGAGCCGGTCCGCATAATCCAGGATATCGAAGAAATCGGGGCGCTTGAGCGGATCTCCGCCGGTGAGGACCAGATGCGGCAAGCGCCGGCCAAATCCCTTGATCCCCTTGAGAACCCTTTGGATCTCTTCGAGCGTCATCTCCTCCGCGCTCCGCTCGGCCATAGCCTCGGCCCGGCAGTGGCGGCAGGCCAGATCACAGGCCCGCGTCAACTCCCAGTAAACGAGAAAAGGGGCCTCTGAATAGACCAGCTGGCCGCGCCCGTTTTTTCGGGAGGCAGCCTCCTCCTTTTGCCTTTGGAACACCGATATCATGGACCGTTCCCTCCTCCTGCCCGTTCAGCCGACCATCCAGCCCGTTGTTTTCTTGGCGTCCCTACAGGGATTCGAACCCCGGTCTCCGTCTTGAGCTCCCCTCCCTGCCACCTTTTTTTTTCGAAGGGAAGATAACGGCGTCCTGGACCGCTAGACGATAGGGACGTAAAAAAAATCTTCCGCTCAGCCGTTAAAACGCTCGAGCTCGTTGGCGATCTCGAGATATTTCTCGTGAACCCCCGGCCCCATCTCCTCTCTCTCGTGCTCCTCGAACTGCTCGAGAAGCCTCCTCTGTCCCTGCGGGCCGATATGCGCATCCGCCATCTCGAAGAGAATCTGGTCCTCCTTGGCGATGTGCTCCTTCAAGAGACGCAGATACGCCCTCGCGTTCTCCGCGAGTTGCTTTTTCGCTCCCTCGGCATCCCCCTTTGCCGCGGCCAGGGCCGCAGCCATGCCTCTCACGTAGCCGCGCCCCTCTTCATGCTCCATGAGCATCATGCCGACCGGGCCTCCCTCCCGGGGAATGCCGTGCTCCTCCAACATCGGGAACAGGAGCCCTTCCTCTTTGAGGTGATGGCACTTATCGGCGAAGTTCCGGATGAAGTCGATCGCCTTTTCCCATGGCTCCACGGGAATCGGCCCCGGATGCCCGGCGAGTTTTTCCACGGCGGCAAGCACCTTCTCGATAAGCCGGTGCTCCTGTTTCAGAACTTCCGTGGCCCTTTCAAAGTGGTGATGTCCATGAGCTGCTGCTTGAGTGTCCATTATGTTTTTTTTCCTTTGTAAACCGGCGGCTAACCCCACCCCAAAACCCTTCTCCCCTCCTCGCTCACCCTCTCTCCTAATCCCGCTAGCTTAACGATTAGGGAGCAAGACGTGTGCCAGCCACGCGCCCCAAGGTAATACGCCGTAAACTCTCTGAAAAATAGGAAAGCTCGGTGCGCTTTTTTCTTAAAGGTGGGAAAAAGGGCGGTCTGTTGCTCTACCTTTATATATGGAGAAGCCGTTGTTAGCCAGAAAGAGCACAATGGCCACGACATTGAGCAGCCCGCCCCACTTCTGTCCAGCCGTCCACAGCAACAGATCCCCGGCAATCCGCAGCAGCAGGGAGCCGTGCAGCAACGCCAGATGGAGATAAAAGAACCGGTAAAAAGGCATCGCTATGCCGGTGATGGATGGGAAGATGATAGGGGCGTGGGCGAAGATCATCGAGAAAACGAAACCGAGAAAGACCGAGTGGAGCATGGCATCGTATCTGGGGCCGGCGACAAAGAAATCTCCCAACACAAGCCACAGCGAGCCCGCCAAGCCGAGCCAGATATAACCGGAGAGAAGAGAGATGGCCATAAAGCGCGGCAGACCGCTCTGCCGGACCGTGCGCCAGGCGATATCCCAGCGCAGGAGCCACAGCCCCAGCATCTCAAGCGCCGCGGCGCTAACCCCGAGGCCGGGAGCAAAAGCGAACAGGGACATGCCCAGCCCGAATAGAAAAAGCCCCACCGCCGCAAAAAACGTCGCCCGGCTGAACCTCGAGAGAGCCATCAGCCGCGAGAGCTCCAGCCTCTCTCCCGCAATGGTGAGCACCAGGAAGCCGACCCACCAGGGAACGACTTCATGCAAGGAATCGGCGCGAAACCAGAGCGCGACCCCCGCCAGCCACAGAAAGGCCCCCGTCCACATCGTCAACAAAAAATCTGCCGGCTGCCGCCAGCAAAGAAAAACAAAAATAGCGACCAGCACCAGGCCGGCGAGCGCGGCCAAGATCTGGCTCAGGGGCAAGGGCAAGCCGATCAGCAGGCTGAGGGAGCTCAGCGCAGCGAACAGAGGAGCGCCGTACGGCCAGACGCGCCTTAGCGCCACGGCCCGCTCCAGGGAGATGAGGGTTCCCAGGAAACCGATCACCATGAGCGGCCCATGATTTTCCTTCAGGCTGCCCGCGGCCGGCGGCAGATCCCATCCCAGCCTGGCAAGCCCGCCCCACAGGGCCGCGAGCAAGGAAAGGGCGGCCAGCGCCATCAAGGGAAATCGCAGATTATGAATCGTCACGGCCGTCTCACGGAGACTACCAGGGCGAGCCTCGCGCCAGCATGATGCCGAGGGCGACGATGGCGAGGGCCAACAGGAGATTCACCCTGCCGAGCCAGCTCGCCTGCCGTCTCAGCCGCCCGGCCTCGGCGGAGGCAGGCTCCTTGCGCCACAGGGCCGTGGCGCGCGGCCCGACGGAGAAGTCATGCGCGCAGCTGAGCGCGAGAACCGAGCCGAACAAAAATAACTTTAGCGCCAGGACCAGACCGAAGGGCGACTGCCACAGCTCCGCGCTCCACAGCTCGCTCACGGAAAAACCCCGGTAGAAAAGATTCACGGCGCCGGTGAGGAGAAGCAGGATCAGGCAGGACCAGCCGACCGAGCGAAAACGGCGGCCGGTCACCTGGATCAGCGACGCCGCGACACCCTGGTTCTCCGGCCGGCGGATGACCGGCACCAGAACCAGCGCGACGAAGACCATGCCGCCGATCCATATCGCGCCGGCCAGGATGTGGAGCCAAAGAGAGATCAGGTAAAAGAGGGGCATGTTCAACTCGCCATGGTTGGAGAATAGAGATAGGTCGCGAGAGAAAAAAAGGCAAGGGCCGGCCCCATTTTTGAACAGGCAAGCGTAGGGTGAAAGTCGCGGCAAATTCCACAAAATAGGAAAATTACAGGGCCGACTTTTCAATTCTGAGAAACCATCGCTCTCCTTGTCTATAGATTGACTTTTAATGAAGAAAGGGTAAGTATCACGTCAGTGCAACGAGCATTAAAAACTGTCCTCGGTTTCCTCCTCTTTTTTACCTTCGGAATTTGTGGCGCCAGTATGGCCGCCCCGGGTTTATCTATGGCTTCTCCAATGCCGGGCTGCTCGCAAGATAGCTCGGCATTAGGAAAAACGGGATGCGAGCAGCCGAGCTTTCTTTGCGGCTTTGGCTCTTCCTTCGGCTTACTTTCTAATGGCGCGCTTGCCGCGTCCCGCACTCATGACTTTTCCAGGTTTGCGCAAGTTCCAGCCTTGGAGCTGGTTCCTGTGACGCCTCCTGATGGGATCTCTTCAGAGGCAACCAGGCTTGGTGAGGCTTTTGCAAGCAGTAGACCCCACAGAATTCCCGTACACCTTTTCAATTCTGTTCTGACTCTCTGATTTCGCCCGCTCGATAGTTTTCCTGTAGTTTCAGTCCTTGGGCCATATCCGATGGGCTGAGGCAGTTTTAACTTTAAAGATTATTTTTAGGGAGGAGTTTCAGATGAAAAAGATGGCTTTAGCTGGCTTGGTCTCTCTATTGATCCTGTCAGGCGCCGCGTTGGCCCAACAGTCCGGAGAGCAGAAAAAGAGCTCTTCAATGGAAGGCATGATGGAGCAGATGATGAAGGGAGAAAAGGGTGGTGAGGGCGGCATGGGAGGGATGATGGGGATGATGGGGATGATGAAGATGATGGAACAGTGCGGCGCCATGATGGAATCCATGCGCGCTCCCTCCGGGCAGACAAAGAAAGAGGAAAAGAAGTAAGGGGCAAAGTCTAAGTGAGCATGAAGAGGCTCGCGCGTGGCATCTTTTTAGCTCTTTGCCTTTTGGCTCTAGGTGACTCGCTGGAGGGTTTCTTTCACAGAAAAAGGGAACCCTCCGGTGGAGAGGATTACTTCAAAAAACTCGGGATCGAGAAACCGGAGAAGAAGATCCTAGCGCCAGACTTCACCCTGGAGGACCTTTCAGGGAAGCGTATTAGCCTGAAGGGTCTAAAAGGTAAAGTGGTCTTTCTTAACTTCTGGGCGACTTGGTGTATCCCCTGTCGGCAGGAGATGCCGACGATGGAAAAGCTTCACCGGGAATTGAAGGGGCATGGACTAGAAGTGGTGGCCATTAATTTTAGAGAGAGCAGGAAAGAGGTCCGCAACTTCTTTGACGAGCTTGGCCTCACCTTTACCGCCCTATTGGACAAAGACGGCAAAGTCTTTGAGGAATACGGAGCCTGGTCTCTCCCTTTATCCTATTTCATTAACCGCAGGGGGGAATTTGTGGGTAAGGCAATCGGTTATAGAAAATGGGACGGCCCGGAGGGGAAGGCC
>JACPDC010000034.1 GCA_016184235.1 Deltaproteobacteria bacterium
GCCGATGATGCCGCGCGTGCGGCCGGCGCAGTTGATGACGATTCGGGTGCCCGGCTCTTTCTTCAAGTCTCCTGCCCACAGTACCAGATCGCCTCCCGGAACATTTATGCCTCCAGGGATGCAAAAGCGTCCGTACTCTTCCGGGGTGCGCGCGTCCAGAACGCGGATCGGCTCGCCTCGCGCCATGCAGAGATGAAGCTCTCGAGGGTCGATCTCCGGAACCTCGCACTTGCGGTGGACCTCCTCCCCGAATCTCTTGCTCGGTACGTTCGTGCCCGTTGCCGTCGGCCGGCCCGCTTCGATCCAGGCCGGGCAGCCCCCTCGCAGCAGGTACACGCTCTCGTAACCGTTGAGAGCCATAGTGGCCGCGGCAAGCCTCGCTCTCTCGCCGCCGTCGCCGACCACGATGATAGGAATATCGCGGCCGGGAGCCAGATCCGCCAGGCGAAACTCTATGTCGCGCCGCGGCAGCGACGTCGAGTTCGGGATGTGCCTGGCGTTGTACTCCCCGGGCTCGCGGATATCGAGAAGGGCGTGGCTCTTCCCTGCTTCCGCCAAAGCCCTGAATTGCTCGATGGAAAGCTCGGCCATGTTCGAGGCTCCTTTTCGTACCGGGTTATACGATGATCGGGAAAAATTTTAAAGCAACGCCCTTTAACTTGACGCGGGCTTTGGATAAGATCCGCTTCCATTGAGGCCGTCCTTCGACTCGCTTTGCTTGCTCAGGGCGACCCTGAGCAAGGGCCCACGGCCAGAGGTCGTGGCCTGCGTCGAAGGGCCGGAAGGAGGACGATCGATGTCGTACACGAGCTGGAGAGGCGTAGTGGGGCTCGTCAAGCCCACCATGAGAACAGGATCGCTGGAGGAGCTCATCCGCCTGCTGCCTGAAGGGATCGGCGTGCTGCCGCTGTTTCTTAGAATTCAGCGGGGGACGGAAGACGAGTTTCGGGAGGTCCTCAAGGCGTTTGAAGAAAGAGTCGGCGAGCTCGCCGAGCTCAAAGTCGATCTCATACACCCCGAGGGGGCGCCTCCCTTCATGGTGCATGGCTATAAGGGAGAGGAGAAAATCGTCAAAGAGTGGGAAGGCAAATACAAGATACCGATCTTTACGGCGGGGATGACCCAGGTGGAAGCGCTACGGGTGCTGAAGGTCAAGAAGATTTTGGGCGTGACCTATTTTACCGGCAAGATCAACGACACCTTTTCGCGCTACTTTGCCGAGGCCGGCTTCGAGGTGCTGGGGATGGAGGGGATTCCCGTCGCCTTCGAGGATGTCGGCAGGCTCTCCTCCCAGGAGGTCTACGCCCATACCCGAAGGGCCTTTTTAAAGCATCCCGGCGCGGACGCCATTTACATGCTGGGGTCGGGCTGGCGCACGCTGGATATCATCGGCCTCCTGGAGCAGGATCTCCAGGTGCCGGTGGTTCATCCGGTGCCCGCGCGCGCCTGGGCGATTCAAAAAAGGCTGCACGTCAGGCAGCCGGTCAAAGGGTATGGGCAGCTGCTGGAGGAGATGCCGTAAAGAAAAAACTCAGAAGCGGCCTTCCTTCTCCAGTTTTCTCACGAACCTGTCGTCCACCAGATCTTCCGCCTTGAGGCGGCGAATCTTTTCGTTGGCGGGGCCCAGGAGCCGGATCAGGTTGCGGATCCCTTCGACGTTCGGGTAGATGCGCCGCTCGTAGAAGGTAACCAGGCTCTCGTAGCCCTGAGCCGCGTCCTCGACGCGCGGCAGCCGAAGACCTCTGGCCAAACTCTTCATGACCAGGGGCCTGTTCCCGGGCTCCTGGATAAAGGCGATAGATTCCACCAGGGCCCGCAGCGTATTCTCCACGATATCCGGAGAAGAGGCGATAAAGCTGCGCCTCGTTAGGACGCCGGTCCCTTGATAGGGAATAGGGAGCCTGGCGAGGTCCGCGAGGATGGGGTAACCCCGGCCCGTGAGCTTGGAGGCGAACGTATAGCCCATCTGGGCCCCGTCGATAGTTTCCGCTATGATCGCCTGGGCCCGCACCGAGTCGTCGCCTACGATCCTTATGGTGATTCCGTCCCGCTTCGGATCGAGCCCCCAGTGCTCGAGCGCCAGCATCGTGAAGACCCAGCTGCCTCCGCTGGCGCTGCTGACGCCGAGCGCCTTCCCTTTCAAATCGGACGGGCTCTTGATCTTCGGAGATACGACGATGGCGCCGATGAGCTTGTTGATGAGCCCGGCGACGAAGACCGCGTCGGATCCTTCAGCGACGGCGCCCAGGGTGGCGCCTGTAACGGATCCCACGTGGAGCTGGGATTCCCCGGAGGCGAGCGCGGCCATGCCGATCGGGCCGCTGCGCACATGGACGAATCTCACATCCAATCCGTGCTTGCGAAAGAAGCCCTGATCCTGGGCGACGAAGACCGCTCCTTCCCGCTCGCTGAAAGCCCCGGTCGTCATGAGTATTTTCGCCGGCGGCGTCGCCGCCTCGGACGGCTGCCGGTCGAAGGCGAGCAGGAAAAAGAGGAGAAGGACGGAGCGACCCGATGGAATTTTCATTCTGTTGATCTCCTTAAGATGCGGCTCAAAAGTGGCCTGAAGTTATGCGAAAGGACGGCCGGGCGTCAAGCGCCCGGCGGGGCAATCGTGGGAACCATTGGATTGACAGAACGATTTATACTGGTAATGTTCCTAATTGCTTATCGGGAGGTTCGCCATGGCGAGGGTGAGAGTGCGGAAGGGGATGCCCAGCGTGCAGCTGACGCGGGAAGAGTTCGAGAAGCGGTTTCGCGACCGCTTCTACGACCCGGCCTTTCAGGCGGTCGACGGCGAGATCCAAAGACTCCTCGAGCTGGCGTGGGAAGGGTATGACAGGTACAGGAAGAGTCCGCGCGCGCGCCGGGCCGGAAGGGGGTTCGCCGAGCCTGACTTCAGGCTGCCCGTAGAGTGGCTCGATACGCGCAAAGCGATCCGGCAGGCCGAGAGGCGGCAGAAAGACCGCAGCTCTCGCTCCCGCATCCTGCTCATCAACGGCTCGTCGCGCAGCGATCAGAGCTGTCCGGGCGAGATGTCGAAGACATTTCGCCTGATCACGATGGCCAGAGAGGTCATCGAAAAGGAGAGGGGATTCGAGGCGGATCTCCTCGATTTGAGCCGTCTCACCTCGGAGTACGGACGCGTCATCTACCCGTGCAAGGCCTGCGTGTCGACGGCGATGCCGCTGTGCAACTGGCCCTGCTCCTGCTACCCGAACCATGCCATGGGGCAGGTGGGGGACTGGATGGCGGAGATCTACCCGCGCTGGGCGGCGGCGCACGGCGTCATGATCGTCTGTCCGGTGAACTGGTATCAGGCGCCGAGCTCGCTCAAGCTGATGATCGACCGCCTGGTCTGCGCCGACGGCGGGAATCCGGACCCGACATTGACCGGAGGGAAGAACCCTGTTCGGGCAAAAGAGCTCGAGCTCAAGGGCTGGCATTATCCCAAGCATCTGGCCGGACGCCTTTTCTCCGTCGTGGTCCACGGCGACGCGGCCGGGGTGGAGAACCTCAGGCGGATACTTACCGACTGGCTGACCGACATCGGGCTCATCCCGGCCGGCCGGAGCGCGCTGGTGGGAAGCTATATCGGCTACTACGAGCCTTACGCGACCAGTCACGACGACCTGGACCGGGAGAAGGATTTCCACCAGGAGGTGCGCAACGCCGCCGGCAGCCTGGTGAGCGCGGTGAAGCTGCTCCGCCGCGGCGAGCTCAAGCAGCCGGATGCGTCGCTCACCGATCCGCGCCAGAAGTGACGGCAAGAATATATGGAGGACACGCCATGCAGCTCCTCGCCGTAAAGATCGAGAAGCCCGACGAAATCAATTTCATTTTAGGCCAGAGCCACTTCATCAAGACCGTCGAGGATATTCACGAGCTGATGGTCCAGTCCGTCCCGGGAGTGAAGTTCGGACTCGCCTTTTGCGAGTCTTCCGGCGACCGGCTGGTGCGCTGGAGCGGCACGGACGAGGAGATGATCGAGCTGGCCCGGCGCAACGCCCTGGCGCTGGGAGCGGGGCACAGCTTCATTCTCTTTCTCGGACGCGGCGTTTTCCCGGTCAGCGTGCTCAACGCGCTTAAGACGGTGCCCGAGGTCTGCCACGTCATCTGCGCGACCGCGAATCCGGTGGAGGTGATCCTGGCCGAGACCGAGCAGGGGCGCGGCATCCTCGGCGTGGTCGACGGCGGCGCGCCGCTGGGAATCGAAGGGGAAGCCGGCATCACCTGGCGCAAAGAGCTGCTCAGAAAGATCGGCTACAAGCTGTAGATCAGCTTTAGCGGGTTCCGCGCGGCCGGTGTCCGGCAGAGACCCGACAGTCAGAATTCCACGAATAGTTCCTTGGCCCCATCGCCCGTGAGCTGCTTGATGGTCGTAATCCGGTCGCTGAACTCTTTGAGGGTGCCCAGGGAGCTGG
>JACPDC010000035.1 GCA_016184235.1 Deltaproteobacteria bacterium
CACAACCGGAGCGACCGGTACCCGTACCTCCTGGGGAGCTGCGCCGAGTACATGTATGTGCCGCCTCCTTGTCTGATCATCCAGGTGCCCGAGGAGGTCTCTTCCGCCTCGGCGGCGGCGGCGGCCTGCGCTTACCGCACGGTGATGCACGGCTTCGACCGGCTCGGAGCGATCAAGAGCCACGAGACCGTGGTCGTCCAGGGCAGCGGGCCTCTGGGTAATTTCGCCACTGCGGTAGCGCGGGACCACGGCGCCAGGCAGGTGCTGGTCATCGGCGCGCCGGCCGCGCGCTTGGAAGTAACGAAGCGCATGGGCGCGGACGCGGTGCTGAACCTGGAGGAGGTTACCGACCCCAAAGAGCGCCGCCAATGGGCGCTTGACCATACGGACGGCCGCGGCGCCGACATCGTGATCCAGGTCGCCAACAACCTGGCGGTCCCCGAAGGGCTCACGATGCTGCGCGATGGCGGCCGGTTCGTGAACATCGGCGCCGGCGGAAACGCCGATATCGCCGCCAGAAGCCTGCCGCAGGAAATGACTTTTCATACGATCAGGTCCGGGGAGCCGCGCCACTGGCTGCAGGCGATAGACTTTCTGGCATCGCGCAAAAACACCTTCCCGTTCGAGGAGATGATCAGCGCGAGCTATACCCTCGACCAGGTGAACGAGGCGCTGCAGGCCATGGCGAGCTACCAGGTGGTGAAGGCGGTCATCAAGTTTCAATAGAGAATAGGAATAGGGTTTTAAAGGATGCTGAAAAAAAAGGTCCCGAAGGGGCGCGGCCGGAGAACCTCCGAACCGGCAACGCTGCTGACCGACAACGATCTCTACCTCTTCAACGAGGGGAGCCATTTCCGGCTCTATGAGAAGCTCGGGGCCCATCCTGCCAAAGAGGGATGCCACTTCGCCGTGTGGGCGCCGAGCGCCGAGCGGGTCTCGGTCGCGGGAGACTTCAACGGCTGGGACAGAAAAAGCCATCCACTGCGCCCCAGGGACCGCTCCGGCATCTGGGAGGGCTTCATCCCCGGCGTGGGTAAAGGCGCCCTGTATAAGTACCATATCGTCTCCCGCCACGGCGGCCACCGCGTGGACAAGGCCGACCCCTTCGCGTTTTATAGCGAAGTCCCGCCCAAAACAGCCTCGGTAGTCTGGAATCCCGAATACCCATGGGGCGACAGCGAGTGGATGGCCGGGCGCCGGAGCCGCAACGCGCTCGAGGCCCCCGTCTCCATCTACGAGCTTCACCTCGGCTCCTGGCGGCGCGTTCCCGAAGAGGGCAACCGCCCGATGAGCTACCGCGAGATCGCTCATGAGCTGGCAGACTATGCCGCGCAGATGGGCTTCACCCACGTGGAGCTGCTGCCGGTGATGGAGCACCCTTTCTATGGCTCCTGGGGTTACCAGGTGACCGGCTACTTCGCCCCGACCAGCCGCTACGGGACGCCCGAGGACTTCATGGCTCTGATCGATTGCCTGCACCAGCACGGCATCGGCGTGATCCTCGACTGGGTGCCGTCTCACTTTCCGACCGACGAGCACGGGCTCGCCTACTTCGACGGGACTCACCTCTACGAGCATGCCGATCCGCGCCAGGGGCTGCACCGGGAGTGGGCCAGCTCCGTCTTCAACTACGGCCGGCACGAAGTCCGCAGCTTCCTGATCAGCAGCGCGCTCTTTTGGCTTGAGCGCTACCACGCCGACGGCCTGCGCGTCGACGCCGTGGCCTCGATGCTTTACCTGGACTACGCGCGCGACGAAGGCGAATGGATACCCAACCCTTACGGCGGGCGGGAAAACCTCGACGCGATCGAGTTTCTCAGGCGCCTCAACGAAGAGGCCTACAGGACGCATCCCGACATCCAGATGATCGCCGAGGAATCGACCGCCTGGCCCATGGTCTCGCGCCCGACCTACGTAGGAGGATTAGGCTTCGGCGCCAAATGGGACATGGGCTGGATGCACGATATGCTGGAATACATGGGCAAGTATCCCATCCACCGGCGCTACCACCACGGCAAGCTCACCTTTCGCATGCTCTATGCCTTCCACGAGAATTTCGTGCTGTCTCTCTCTCACGACGAGGTGGTCTACGGCAAGCGCTCGCTGCTCGGCAAAATGCCGGGCGACGACTGGCAGAAATTCGCCAATTTGAGACTGCTCTTCGGCTATATGTACGGCCAGCCCGGCAAGAAGCTTCTCTTCATGGGGGGCGAGTTCGGCCAATGGAAAGAATGGGTGCACGAGGAGAGTCTCGACTGGCACCTGCTCGAGCAAGCGGAGCACGCCGGGATGCGGCGGTGGGTGGAGGATCTGAACCGGCGCTATCGGAGCGAGGCGGCCTTGCATGATCTCGACTGCCAGCCGGAGGGATTCGAATGGATCGATTGCAACGACGCCTCGGCAAGCGTTGTGAGCTTCATCCGCAAGGCGAGATCGCCGGAGGAGATCGTGCTCGTGGTCTGCAACTTCACGCCGGTGCCGCGCGCCTATTACAGGGTAGGCGTGCCGCGCGGCGGCCTGTGGCGCGAGCTGCTCAACAGCGACGCTGGAGAGTACGGCGGCAGCGGCATGGGCAACCTCGGCGGCGTCGAGGCGGCGCCGAATTCCTGCCACGGCCGGCTTTACTCGCTCGACCTCACCCTGCCGCCTCTGGCGGTGCTGTTTCTTAAAAACCAGCTATAGGCGGTTTTTCGCCGCCGCGGGAAGATCCCTGAATATGGAGCGATACATTTGCATTCACGGCCACTTCTACCAGCCGCCGCGCGAAGACCCCTGGCTCGACAGGATCGAGCCGCAGGAATCGGCCCACCCTTTCCACGACTGGAACGAGCGGATCGCGGCGGAATGCTACGCGCCGAACGCGGCCTCGCCTTTGCTGAACGGCGATAACCAGAAGATCGCGACCGTCAACAACTACGCCAAGATCAGCTTCAACTTCGGCCCCACGCTGCTCTCCTGGATGGAGCGGCACCGACCCGACGTGTATCGGGCCGTTCTCAAGGCGGACCGGCTGAGCCGGCAGGCGTACGGCGGACATGGATCGGCCATCGCCCAGGTCTACAACCACATGATCATGCCTCTGGCCGGCGCGCGGGACAAAGCCACGCAGGTCCGGTGGGCTGTCCAGGACTTCCGCAAGCGCTTCCGGCGCGAGCCCGAAGGGATGTGGCTGCCGGAGACCGCGGTCGATCTCGATACCCTCGAGGCGCTGGCCAAGGCGGGGATCCGATTCACCATCCTCGCCCCGCATCAGGCCCTAAGAGTGACAGAGATCGGCCGGGGAGAATGGCGGGATGTGAGCGGCGGCCGCATCGATTCCAGCGCCGTCTATCTCTGCTATCTCCCCTCGGGACGCTCCATCAACCTCTTTTTCTATAACGGGCTCATCGCCGCGGACGTGGCCTTCGGCGGTTTGCTCCACAGCGGCGATCTCTTCGCCCGCAGGCTGCTCGAGGCCTTCGACGGGGAAAGGGGCGGGCCCCGGATCGTTCACATCGCCACCGACGGCGAGACCTACGGCCACCACCGCCGCTACGGCGACATGGCCCTGGCCGCCTGCCTGACCTCGATCGAATCGAACGGCGCGGCCCGCCTCACCAACTACGGCGAGTATCTCGAAAGGCATCCGCCCGCGCATGCTGTAGAGATCGTCGAGAATTCTTCCTGGAGCTGCGCCCACGGGGTCGAGCGCTGGCGCAATGACTGCGGCTGCCACACCGGCGCGCACCCGGAATGGCGCCAGGGCTGGAGGAAACCTCTGAGGCAGGCGATGGACTGGCTGAGAGATCAGGCGGCCGCGCTCTATGAGAAGGAGGCGGCGGTTTATCTCCGCGATCCCTGCAAGGCGCGCGACGACTATATCGAGGTCGTCCTCGACCGGTCGGCAAAGAGCGTCGAGCGTTTTTTGAAGAGACACGCCGCTCAAAGGCTTGACGGCGGGGAGAAGAACAAGATCCTGAAGCTCCTTGAGATGCAGCGTTACGCCATGCTGATCTACACCAGCTGCGGCTGGTTCTTCGACGACATAGCGGGGCTTGAAGCGGCGCAGGTGATGCGCTATGCCGCGAGAGCGATGGAGCTCGCCCGGGAGATAAACGGGGCCGACCTCGAAGCGGAATATCTCCGGATGCTCGAGAGAGCGCCGAGCAACACCCACGGGAGCGGGGCAAAAGTCTACGAGCTGCTGGTCAGGCCTGCACGGATGAGGGCAGTGTCCTAGCGAAAATTTTCCCTTGCCTCCAAAGTCCCGGTCTTCACAATCTCATTGAAGCAAATTGCTATGAGTCTCGTCTAAAGAGTCAGCCGATCCCCCGATTCTCTATCAGATGGATGGGTTTGTCTATGGAGGGCGGGCTTATGGACTCCAGACTCATTTCTTCTTCCAGCGCACCAAAACCCAAGTTGCTTGAC
>JACPDC010000321.1 GCA_016184235.1 Deltaproteobacteria bacterium
GGCGATCATCGGGCTGCCGGCGCGCATTCTCGTTCTGAGCTCGCTCATTTTCACTTCGACGACGCCATCGACCGGCCTGCCTGAGTATGGTCTCGCCGGCGCCTACGGCGCCATCATGCTGGTGCTCGGGCTGGCGCTCGCCTTCCTGTATGTCCGGCTGGTCAAGCAGGGGAAGAAGTACACGGTCATAACGGGAAGGGGATATCGCCCCCGGGAAATCGCGCTCGGACGGTGGAAGTGGGCGGCGCTGGTCTTTGTCTTCTTTTATCTTGCCATAGAGGTTTTCATACCGTTTGTGGTGCTCTTGTGGGCATCGCTTCTTCCCTATCTGCAGCTTCCCTCAGCGGAGGCCGTATCCTCGTTGACGCTCAAACATTACATTGAGATGCCGACTCACGTCGGCGCCCGGCCCTTTATCAATACCCTGATTCTCATGTTAACCGTGCCCACGCTGACGATGATCCTGAGCGTTCTGGTGTCGTGGATTGTGATTCGAACGCAGGTTTCGTTCCGCGGGTTCCTGGATACATTGGTTTTTATACCCCATGCCGTACCGGGGATCCTGATGGCCGTGGGGCTGGCCTATTTAGGGCTGGCCTATCGGGGCTACTTTCCGTTGTACGGCACCGTTCTCATTATCGTCGTCGCTCACACCATCAACTGGATCGCGTACGGCACGCGAACCACCAACAGCGTCATGATCCAAGTCCACCGGGAACTGGAAGAGGCCGGCCGAGTTTCCGGCGCTTCCGCGCCGCGCGTCTTGGGGAAGATCGTTTTGCCCCTCATCGCCGCCGGAGTGCTCAATAGCTGGATCTGGATCGGCATGCTCTCGTACCGAGAGGTCACCATGTCGCTGACGCTCCTCACTCGCAACAATGTCGTGATCTCCACCGTGGTCTGGCAGTTCTGGGGAAGCGGCTGGATTCCCCAGGTCTCGGCCTTGGGGGTAATCTTGATTCTCTTTGCGGCGATCGTTGTCGGTTCGGTGCGTTTTGCGCTTTCCCGCATCGGCGAGATCGGCTCGGCCGCATGACCGCCGATCTCCGCCGGTAACAAGCCAGGAGTAGTCGTCGAAAGGTTTCTTCTAGATGATTAGCATCAGAGGGCTTCGCAAGTCCTTTCGCGCGCAGCAGGGAAAAGTGGACGCTCTGCGCGACATCGATTTGGAAGTGGCGGAGGGGGAATTTTGCGTCCTTTTGGGCCCGAGCGGCTGTGGCAAGACGACGACGCTGCGCTGTGTGGCCGGTCTGGAGCGGCCCGATGGCGGCGAGATCGAGATCGCCGGGCGGCTGGTCAGCTCTCCCAACCGAAAAGTTCATGTTCCCACCGAGCGGCGCGACCTGGGCATGGTTTTTCAGTCCTACGCCATCTGGCCGCACATGAACGTGTTTCAAAACGTCGCGTTTCCTCTGACACAGGGGCAGAAGCGGTTTGGGAGAGCCGCCGTGGCGGAAAAAGTGGACGCCGCCCTCAAGCAGGTGCAACTCGGCGGACTCGAAGACAGGCCGGCGACGGATTTAAGCGGCGGCCAGCAGCAACGCGTGGCCATGGCCAGGGCTATGGTCACGGAGCCGAAGATCCTGCTCATGGATGAGCCGCTCAGCAATCTGGACGCGCGCCTGCGGGAGCAGATGCGCGTGGAGCTGAAAAAAATTACTCGATCGATCGGAGTAACGGCGCTCTACGTCACGCACGATCAGGCCGAGGCCCTAAGCCTCGGAGACAGAGTCTGCGTGATGAACGAGGGGGAGATCCTGCAGATAGGCCCGCCGCACGAAGTCTACGCGCGCCCGAAGAGCCTCTTCGTCGCCAAATTCGTCGGCGAGATGAATTTGATCAAGGCCACGGTCGCCGACCAGAACCAGGTTTTCTGTCCTCTGGGAAAAGTGCGGTGCAAGGTCCCGCTTGCCTTTTCCTCCGGCAAGGAGGTGACCCTGGCGATCCGGCCCGAACACCTGGCCCTGCTGCGCCCGACCGAGCAGAACGAAAATGGAGTAAAAGGGAAAATCATAACGAAAAACTATTTGGGGGACGCCGCCCTTCTGGAGATCGAGATCAACGGCACCGCTCTGATGGTCAAGCTTGCCGGCGACGTGGACTTTCAGGTCGGACAGCAGGCGCTGATCGTCCTACCGCCTGACCGCTGGCAGGTCTACCCCTGAAACTTGACAGCGTGCCGCCTTGTGGCACTATCACGGTCCCGGCACTGCGTGTGCCGAGGTCAAATCGTGGATAACCTGCCGCCCCACGAACGAGAATTCTCCGCCTACCTCGATATCGAGACTACCAGCCTGAGCCCTGCTGACGGCGAGTTGACCGTTATTGGCCTGTATCTGGACGACGGCAGGAGGGAGGAGTTTGTCCAGCTCGTCGGAGACGAGATAACCGCCGCGAAGCTCCTCGACGCGCTGCGGCCGGTAAAGGTCCTCTACACCTACAACGGAAGCCGTTTCGACCTTCCTTACATCGAAGGAAAGTTAGGCGTTAATTTGACCGAGCGCTGCCTGCACCACGACCTGATGTACGATTGCTGGAGCAGGAATCTCTACGGCGGTCTTAAAGAGGTGGAAAGACATCTCGGCATCGGGAGAAAATCCGCCGGTATCGACGGCCGCATGGCGGTGCGGCTGTGGTGGAATTACAAGCTCTACGACGACGAGAAGGCCCTGCTCACGCTCTTGGGCTACAACCGGGAAGATGTCCTCAATCTAAAACTGCTCCGGCAGAAGCTCCATGTCTAAGTGGGGAATAGGCTTTTTCTCCGGCCGCACGTGAGACTCTCCGATAGTCCAAAACTCATTATTGCCCTAAGATTTTTTTGGCCTGCTCGATCACGTCCGAAGGTTGAGCCATAATTTTTTGCGTCAGGGACTCAAGCTCTTCACCCGTAGAAGGGGCCATATCCATCTTTCCCTTCTTCGCGTCAGCCACAAGATCGGGGTCCTTCATCGCCTTGGCATGGGCCTGGCGCAGAACTCGAACCCGGTCCGCCGGAGTTCCAGGAGAGGTGAACAGCGGGCTGCCAAATTCGCCTACTCCCAGAAGCACTTCCACCACCCGGCGGCTTGCCTCGGGAGTCTTGTATTTGTCCATAAGCTCGTAAAGGGTAGGCACATCGGGCGCCCTCGGATCCCGCTTGCTGCCGGTTTGAATCAGCAGCCGAACAAATCCCTTTTTGCGCCAACTGCCAAATGGTTCCCGCCCAAAGAACGGATCAATACTAAGAGACCGGCAGATCACCTCGCCCCTTTCCACGGCCACATCGACCTCAGCGCCGCCAGGATAGCCCAGCACCGACTGAAACTTCGCGCCCAGGGCCTCCTCTATGATCCTCAGCGTCTGATAGCCCTGGCTGGCCGTGCCCGTCTCGCCGCACTTAGGTGGCTCCTTGGGCTTTATGACGTCCTCAATGGACTTATAGGGCGCGTCCGCGCGCATATAGACTACCTGATACCTTTTGTCCTGGGTGCCGATCCAGTTGAATTTTCGCACATCGAATTTGACTTCTTTACGGCCTACCAGTTGATCCATGTAAACGCTGGCGCTGGGCATACCGAGCGTTAACCCATCCGGCTTGGCCACACCATAAACGTAATTGGCGGCTATCACGGAACCTGCGCCAGGCATGTTTTGAACAATGATGTCTGGGTTTCCCGGGATGTGTTTACCCAGGTGGCGGGCCACGAGACGAGCCCAGCGATCGTAGAAGCCGCCCGCGCTAAATCCGACGACCATCCGAATCGTCTGGCTCTGGTAAAATGATTCTTGAGCCCGGATGTGAGGGGCCCAGGCCAGGAGAAGTAAAAAGATAAGCGCAATTTTCTTCATAGGGTTTCACCTCCGATGGTTATTTTTCTTGCGAAAACAAACTGGACTCGAATCGTGATTTTGGGCCGGAGAGTACCCGATAAAGGAATAGTATGTCAATCTGAGCTAGGGTCAGAATCGTGGCGTGATGCAGTTACAAAATGATATATTACCTGCGGTGCGGCGTAAGTAGAATAAATAGACCCCGCAGCATTAACTCAGGAAAAGGAGGCGCACGTTATCGCTCGAGCCCTTGCCTTGGTTTATGGAGTGGCCGCGTATGTGGTCTTCTTTCTGACGTTTCTGTACGCGATCGGGTTTGTGGGTAATCTGTTCGTGTCCAAGTCAATCGACTCGGGCGCCGAGGGCCTCGTTGGTCGATCTCTACTCATCAATGCCACTCTGCTGGCTCTCTTTGCCCTCCAGCACAGCGTCATGGCGCGCTCGGGGTTTAAAAAATGGTGGGCCAGGATCGTCCCGCGACCCATCGAGCGCAGCACTTACGTGCTCGTCTCCAGTTTGCTGCTTATCCTTCTATACTGGCAATGGCGGCCGATGACCGCCATCGTTTGGGAAGTAGGCAATCCC
>JACPDC010000322.1 GCA_016184235.1 Deltaproteobacteria bacterium
AAGTGCCAGTCCCTTCGATGTTGAACCTCACTCCGTCCTTTCCAGAAACATGGCGTCGTCTCGGCGGATAAAACCGGGCGGGTTGCCGTGCTTGGAGCGAACCTCCAGCCACTCTCCGCTGGAGCCCACCACCGTAACCCTGGTGCCCCGCTTGACAGCGGATACCTTGCGCGAAGCCTCCGACGGCTCGGCAAACACAGACGTCGACCGGACAACTTCGTAGGCTCCCGGCTCCGCCGGCCTTCTCCAGCCAGATGCCGGGGCAGGCTCCGGCACCCTGGAGACGCTCTTTTCCTGAGGCTGGGGCGCGGCGGGCGGACCGGACCGTTCCGCCTGCCGTACAGCGCTTCTTAGTTTTTGCTCGGTCGAGGAAAGGGCTCTGCGCGTGTCGTCCAGCCTGTCCTGCAGCTCCGCCACTTTCCTCGAACTGGCGTCAAGCTCCTTGCGCAATTGGGCCGCCTGCTCGTCCAGCGCCTGGATTTGCCGCTCCCTCTCCTCGAGTTCGCTGTTTCTCCCCTCCAGGACGCCCGCCACCCCGCCAGGCTCGCTCTTCTTGCCCGCCGCGTAATTCCAGACGAGGATAGCGCCCACGGCGAGGAGCAGGAGAACAACGATGTAAAGGTAATGCCGAGGAATTTTCTCTTCCATTTCGTCCCCCGGCATATCCTGAAAGCTTTTTTGTTTCCCGTCAAGCGCGGCGGCACTCAGGGCACGTATCCGGTGGGTCCCCTCCGGCAGAGCCCGTGGCACCCACTTCGCTTTGCTCGGGACGACCCCGAGCCAGGGACCACGGCCAGAGGCTGTGGCCCGCGTCGAGGGGTCGCCTTTTCAAGCGCCGTCGGGGTGTGTTAAAAATAGATCCGGAAAGATGACCAGGATCTCCATAGCCAAAGGCGCCGCGCGGAAGCGAAACCTTTATTCCTCCCTGCAATGGCAAAAGACCATCGCGCAGCTGGGCCGGGCTATGGCTTCCAAGCTGAGTCTGGATGCTGTCTTTCGAGAATTCGCGGCCGGGATCAAAGGCCATATCCCTTATGACCGCCTCTTGATCAGCCGGGTCGATCCGCAAAACAGAATTCGACGGATCTTTATACTCTCTCCCGGCGCCAAGGACACCCTGGACGCGCCCGCGGATCTCTACGGCAAAGGGAAAAGCGTGACCGAGTGGGTCGTGCAGGAGAGAAAGCCTTTCGTCCGGGAGGACACCGCGCTCCAGCGGGAATTCGAGACCGATGAGCGCCTGCACGGCCTGGGCCTACACTCTTATATCAGCATGCCGCTGATCTACTGGGACCGGGTGGTCGGGAGTTTCCATGTCGCCTGCAAGCGGGCCGGGGCCTACGGCGAGCGCGAGCTGGCCTTTCTCCAGTCCGTAGCCGAGTGGCTCGCCATCGCTATGGAAAACGCGCGCTTTTTCCAGGAAACGCACCGCCTGTTGGAGGAACAGGGCGTGCTCCACCAGGTCACGTCGCAGATTCACATCCTGGACCTCGACTCCCTGCTGCAGAGGCTCACCAACGAACTCGCCAACATCTTCAAGGCGGACAGCACCTTCGTGCGCCTGCGCGAGCCGGACGGCTCTTTTCGCATACGCGCGGCATCCGGAACCCGGATAGCCGAGTTTCGGGGAGCCCACAGGCCTTCCCCCAGGGGACGGTCGTCCTGGATCGTGGAGAACCGCAGGCCGCTCTTGATTCGGGATATCCGGCGGGAGGATTCCTCGATCACCGCGGGAACAAGCCTTATCCGCCTGGGATTCCGCAGCTATCTCGGAGTCCCGATCCTGCTAAAAGATGAAGCTATAGGAACCTTGGTGGTGCTGAGCAAGAGCGTCAAAGATTTCACGGACAGGGATATCTTTTTCCTCCAGCAGCTCGCCGCCGAGGCGGCGGTGGCCATCCACCACGCCCTGCTCTTCGACGAGCTCAAACGGCTGAACCGGGACCTGGAGCGGGCTACGCTGCACAAGTCCCAATTCCTTGCCCGCCTCGCCCACGAGTTCAAGACCCCGCTCAACGTCGTTACCGGCATCCTGGATATCATGAACCTGGGCGTTACCGGGCCTTTAAGCGAAAAACAGATATCGGCGCTGGGCAAGATCCGGGACCAATCGCACGCGCTGCAGAAGATGGTTACGGACCTTCTCAATCTGTCGCGCATCGAGGCCGGCACTATTCCCGTGGAGGTCGGCACCTTCAGCATGGCCGAGATAGTCGAATCGCTGCGCACCCTGACCGACGACCTGCAGCGAAAAAACGGCCTGGACGTGGCATGGGATATCGACCCCGACCTCCCCACGCTTACGACCGATGCGGGCAAGGTGCAAGCCATACTCCAGAACCTTATCGTGAACGCCTTCAAGTACACTCCCGAAGGACAGGTGAAAATCCGGATGAGGAACCGCCCGCAAACCAAAACGGTGGAGCTGACAGTCGAGGACACCGGCATGGGCATCTCCGCCGGCGATCTGCCGAAGATATTCGACGGCTTTCATCAGGTCCAATCCACCGCTGCGAGCCAGGGGGTCGGCCTGGGGCTCACGATCGTAAAAAGGTACCTGGAACTGCTCAAGGGCGCGATCCGCGTGGACAGCAAGCCCGGCAAAGGCTCGACCTTCACGGTAACCATCCCCTGGAGCCTGGAGGCGTAGGGAGGCGGGATGGCCCTGCTTATCGGTGAGAAGGAGACCAGACGCCTCATCGACATGGGCCGGGCGCTCACGGTCGTGGAGAAGATCTTTCATGACCGGGCCTCGGGAAAAATGCGCAGCCTGGCGCGCCGCCGTCTCAAGGCCAGCCAGAAGCAGCTCAACGTGATGGCCGCCTGGCACGCGGCCTGGGATCTTATCTGCCTCAGGGCCTACGCCGGCAAGGCAAACACCATCACCCTCTACAACGGACGGACGGGGGAGATCCGGGCCATCATCCACATGGGCTATCTGAGCAGCCTAAGAACCGGCGCCGCCAGCGGCGTGGCGGCGAAATACCTGGCGCCTCCGGAGCCCAGGGTGCTGGGGATCATCGGCCCCGGCTGGCAGGCGACATTCCAGGTGGAGGCGGTCGCGCGATCCTGCCTTGTCGGTCAGGTCATGGTGTCCGGCCGGAACCCGAAGAAGACCAAAGAGTTTATCCGGCAGGTGGGCAAAGGACTGTCTGTTGAATTCAAAGAGGCTCCCGCCCCGGAGGTCGAAGCGGCGTCGGACATCCTGGTGCTGGCAACGGACTCTACCGCCCCCCTGACCGGCGGCAATGGACTCAAAGACGATGTGTTGGTCATTTCCATGGGAGCAAACCAGGCGGTCAAGCATGAAGTGTCGGGCGACCTGATCCGGAGAATGGATCTCGTGGTCACCGACGATCTCGCTACGGCTCAAACCGACAGCGGCGACCTGATCGCCGCCTGTCAGGCGGGGACTATTCGCTGGGAGGATGTTGTTCCCTTGGAAAAAATCGTCGCCTCGGGACGGCCGGAGCCGCGCCCCAGGAAGATCCTCTTTCAATCCAACGGCATCGCCGATGAGGATCTCGCCGTCGGCTATTACGTTTTGAATCAGGTGCAAAGAAAAAAAGGCAGGGGCAAAAGAGTCTCGGAGATCTAACCCCACCAATCGAAATAGCCCCTGCCCCGTTTCAGCGGCTCGGGATTTTTTTTGCTGGAGGGATGGTTCTCCCGCATCGCCTTGTCGACCTCGTGGCGCAATAAATCCCAAATTTTTTCCAGGCAGCGGACGAAATCGGGATCGGACATGCTCCTGATGGTGCGCGGGCGGCGCACGTCGATGGGGATGACGCTCTTCACCACCCCCGGCGCCGAGCTCATGACCGCCACCCGGTCGCACAGCATCACCGCCTCCTCGATGTTGTGCGTGACCAGGATCACCGTCTTTTTCTCTTTTTCCCAGATGCGCAGCAGCTCCTCGCGCAGGAGCAGCCGGGTCTGGGCGTCCAGATTGGCGAAGGGCTCGTCCATGAGGACGACCTCCGGGTCGTTGGCCAGGGCGCGCGCGATCGCCACCTTCTGCTTCATCCCCCCGGAAAGCTCGTGCGGGTGGGTCGAGCCGAAGTCAAGCAGACGGACCATCTCGAGAAAAAACTGCGCGGCCCGCCTGTACACGGGCACGGGCTCCTTGCGAAACTCCGGCCCGAGAGGGACATTGCGCTCCACGGTCCGCCACGGCATCAAGGCCGCGTCCTGAAAGACCATGGATACCATCGCCCGGGTCCTCTTCTCCCCGACGAACTCGACACCGCCCTGGGTCGGTTTTTCCAGTCCGGCGAAGATGTGGAGCAAGGTGGTCTTGCCGCAGCCGGTGGGGCCGATGACGCCGAAGAATTCCTGGTCGCGGATATCGGGGTCCAC
>JACPDC010000323.1 GCA_016184235.1 Deltaproteobacteria bacterium
GCGCTCTACGACATCTCCCTATCCGTTCGCAAGAACGAGTTCGTCTCCCTGCTGGGGCCGTCGGGCTGCGGCAAGACGACGTTGATCCGCATCGTAGCCGGACTGCTGCCGGCGGACCGCGGCGAGGTCCTGGTCAACGGCAAGCCGGTAACGAGCCCCGGCCGGGAGCGTTGTATGGTCTTTCAACAGTTCGGTTTGCTGCCGTGGCGCACGGTGCTGGGCAACGTCGAGTTCGGGCTCGAGATCGAAGGGGTTGCGCGCGAGGAGCGGCGGGAGATCTCGCGCACCTACCTCGATCTTGTGGGGCTCAAAGGCTTCGAGGACTATTACCCCCATCAGATCTCCGGCGGCATGCAGCAGCGGGTCGGGATCGCCCGCGCCCTGTCGAAAAAGCCCGACATCCTCTTGATGGACGAGCCGTTCGGGGCGGTGGACGCCCAGACGCGCGAGCAGCTTCAGGAAGAGCTGCTGAAGATCTGGGCCAAGACGGACACCACGGTCGTCTTCGTCACGCACAGCATCGACGAATCGATTTATCTCTCGGATCGCGTCGTGGTCATGCACTCCCGTCCCGGCTGTATCAAGGAGGAGGTGGTCGTGGACCTGCCCCGGCCGCGCTGGGAGGGAGACATCAAGGCGGACCCGCGCTTCGCGCAGCTCCGGGCGCGCATCCGGGAGTCCCTGCGGGCATAACCCATGGCGGCCTCGCTCAACAATGACGATATTATCGAGGAGCTGAAGCTCAGACGCGAGCCCGCGTGGTCCCTCTGCGACCATCCGAACCTGATCCGCGCGGCGTCGGTGACGGTTTTTCTTGCGCTCTGGGAGCTCTACGGCCGCCGCACGGATCCGCTCCTGCTCACTTATCCGACCGCGGTGCTGCGCGCGGCGCTGCAGCTGATCTGGTCCGGCGAGCTGTTGCGCCAGCTCCTGGTGAGCCTCGCCTCGCTGGCTGCCGGCTTCGGCGCCTCCCTCGTTTTGGGGGTAGGGCTGGGAATGATGATGGGCCGGTCACGGCTGGCCGAGGCGGCCCTGGAGCCGCACGTCAACGGCCTCTACGCCACGCCCCAGGTCGCCCTCACGCCGCTCCTGATGATGTGGTTCGGCCTGGGATTTTCCGTGAAGGTAGTGATCATCTTTCTGTTCGCCTTTTTCCCCATCCTGATCAATACCGCCAGCGGGGTGAAGAACGTGAGCGCCTCCATGGTCGAAGTGGGCCGCGCCTACATGGCCTCCGAGCGGCAGATCCTGCTCAAAGTCGTTTTTCCCGCCGCGCTCCCCTTCATCATGGCCGGGGTGCGCCTGGCCGTAGGGCGCGGCCTGGTCGGCATGATCGTGGCGGAGCTGTTCACGGCGATTACCGGGCTCGGGGCGATGCTCACCCTGTACGGCAACCTCTTCGAGACCGCCAAGATGTTCGTGGTGATCATCGTGCTCGGCCTCCTGGGCGTGGGGCTCATCCAGGCGACGCAATGGCTGGAAAGGCGCATGGCGCGCTGGAAAGAGACGGAGCGTGCAATCCAATAGCCCTGAAGTGAGAACATGGCGCTGAACGCCCTGGAACAAGAAGCCCTGGCCGCGCTCGACCTGTCGCGGCCGCAGCCGCTCCGCTTGACGGATCATCTGGGGTTACTGCGGGCAAGCTCCGTGGTGCTCTTTCTGATCCTCTGGGAGGTTTTCGGCCGGCGTGTGAATCCGCTCTTCCTCTCCTATCCGACCGCGATCGCCAATGCCTGCGCGCAGCTCCTGGCCTCAGGGGAGTTCCAGCGCCAGGCGCTCGGCAGCCTCCAGGTCTATGCCGTGGGCCTCGGCGCGGCGCTCGTGCTCGGCATATTTCTGGGACTGCTCATGGGAAGGTACCGGCTGGCAGAGTATCTGCTCGACCCGTACGTCTACGCCTTGGATGCGACCCCCAGAGTGGCGCTGATCCCTCTGCTGCTGCTCTGGTTCGGGCTCGGCGCTCAGGCCAAGATCGCCGTGGTCTTTCTGAGCGGCATCTTCCCCGTGCTCATGAATACATTCAGCGGCGTGCGCACGGTAAGCAGCGGCCTGGTCGATATCGGCAAGGCCTATGGCGCGGGCGAACGACAGGTCTTCACCAAGATCATCCTCCCGGCGGCGCTCCCCTTCATCATGGCCGGGGTGCGCCTGGCGGTGGGCCGGGCCTTGATCGGCATCATCACGGCGGAGATGTTTACCGCGGTCACGGGGCTGGGCGCGCTGCTCATTCGCTACTCCAGCGCCTTTGCCACGGACAAGTTCTTCGTTCCGGTAATCTTCCTCGCCCTCCTGGGAGTGCTGCTGAGCGTCGCCGTGGAGGGTTTGCAAAAGCGGCTGGCGCCCTGGAAAGAGACCGAGCGGGCGTTGTAAACTCACCTCTTACCTCATTTCCATGAGTCGCTCGATGTTTCGGGCCGACTTCTCGATGACTTTGATTTTTTTGTCGAGTTCGCCGAGGTTTTCGAACTGCTCTTCGGCTATCTTGTAGAGGTCCGCGCCCTCGCGCAGCGTGCGCTTCGCGGCGCTCCACGCCGCCGCGGCCTCTCCCAGCGCGTCATTCGCCTTGTCCGGATCCGCGCCCGCCTTGAACGCCTTGGCCGCCTTCTCCCACTGCTTGCTCGCTATCTGGTAGGCCTCTGAGGCGAGGTATTTCTCGTCGCCGGCGATGTCCAGGGCGTCACCCGCCGCCATGAAATTGCCAACCAGCCTGAAGGCCTGATCCCGTTTCCGCTCGGCCTGCACCTCATGACCGCGAGCGGCCTGGATGCGCAGCTTGGCGACCTCTTCCCACTGCTCCGCCTCCTGCCGCGGCGACTCCCTCTGCGCGGCATAGTTCTGCGGCAGCACGGAAAAAAGCAGCGCCATCGTCAAAAGAGTGACAGATCGTTTCACCAGCCAGCCCCCGGCCACCGTGGTGCGCGGACGCCTATCTTTCCTCAAAAGCCGCGCCTTTACAAGCAGCTCAAACGCCCTCTGTCCCTTGACGGGGCTCGGCGTTGTAAACTACGATACCGCCTGTTCGGCGAAAACCTAAAGGGAGAAAGCAAAGTGCAGCGCCCCGTCCGCTTAAACGTATTCCGGGTTGACGCCGCCGTCGTCGCGGCGCAGGCGCGCGGCTTCTTTGCGTCGGAGGGAATCGAGTTAAAGATCACCCACACGCCCAACTCGACGGAGCAGATGCGCGGCATCAGCAAGGGCGCCTTCGACCTCGCCTCCACGGCGTTCGACAATGTCCTGGCCTGGTCCGGAAAAGAAGGCGCCGAGATCGTAGCCGTGGCCCAGACCACCGATAAAATATTGCTGCCGGTGTTCGTCCGGCCGGAGATCCGAGACTGGAGCCAGCTCAAGGAAAAAAAACTCGCCGTCGACGCAGTGGATACCGCCTTTGCGTTGGTGCTCAGGCGGATCTTACTGTCCCATGGATTGGACCTGAACCGGAAAGACTACGAATTGGTCCCCGCCGGGGCCACTGGCCACCGGCTCGATTCCATGACCCGGGGCGAGACCTTCGCGGCTATTCTGAACGCGCCGTTTGACGCCAAGGCCGAGGCCGCGGGTCTGGTGCGCTTCGCGGATCACCTCGAGGTCCTGCCGCACTATCCGGGCGGCGTCTACGCGGTGAATCGCTCTTGGGCAAAGAGCAACCGGGAAACCCTCGTGGCCTTTCTGCGCGCCTGGCTGGCGGCGGGGCGCTGGGTCAGGGATCCGGCCAACCGCGAGGAGGCAGTGAATCTGGTGGCCGCGGACTTGAAGCTCAGTCCCAGGGCCGCGGCCGGGAGCGTGGAGGATCTCTCCGCCACGGGATCGCTCAACATCCCCGGCCTGGAGAGCGTCCTCGGCCTGCGCACGCAGTTCGGCTTTACGCCTCCGATGGGTCCCGCTGTCGGATCCTACTACGATCTCGATTACTACCGCGCCTCCGCACGAAAATAAGCCCGCCCCGCGGGCTCGGGCAGCGCTGGCCCGTCTGCTGAACCTTTGTTAAAATTAGTCTATGAGCCGACCCCGCAGCAGCGAAGAAACCGAGGCCGGGGCGCCGGGATCCCCGACTCCCGACTGGACCAACCATACGGACGAGCAGCTGCTCAAGCTGCGCATCTGCGATCTCAAGCTCAAAATCCAGGGGACGGAGCTCGAGGCGCGCATCGCGACGTTTTACCGCGAGCTCGAAGAGAAGCAGATCGCCTTTAAGCCCGTCTGCTACCTGGGCGATGAATGGTTCTGTCCGGACGGCGCCTCCACCATCGCCATCCCCTTTTATCTGGCTCACCCGCGGCTCAAGAAGCTCGAAGAAAAGATGATGATGGAGGTGGAGGGGGGCAACGAGGCCTGGTGCATG
>JACPDC010000324.1 GCA_016184235.1 Deltaproteobacteria bacterium
GCTCTGCGAAGGGCTGGCGCGGGCGGCTCAGGGCGCGGGGGCGCAGGTCCACCCCGGCGGCACCTATCTGTGCATGGAGGGGCCCCAGTTCTCGACGCGCGCCGAATCCGAGCTCTACCGGAGCTGGGGCGCTCACGTCATCGGCATGACCAACCTCCAGGAGGCCAAGCTGGCGCGAGAGGCGGAAATCTGTTTTGCCACGATCGCGCTGGCGACGGACTACGATTGCTGGAACCACAGCGCCGGCGACGTTGAGATCGAGCAGGTGATCAAGGTGCTCAGCGATAACGTCAAGCTGGCGCAGCGCATCATCCGCGGGGCGGTGCGTCATTTCCCGCCGGAGCGCTCCTGCGCCTGCGCCACGGCATTGAAGGACGCGATTATCACGGAGAGGGCGAAGATCCCGAAGAAGGCCCGTAAGGAGCTGAAACTGATTATCGGGAAGTATCTGTGAGAATTTTGGATTTTTCGATTTTGGATTTTGGATTTCTGATATGAGTATCCTGGTGGTCGGAACCGTGGCGTTCGATTCCATCGAGACCCCGCGCGGATTCGCCGAGCGGGTGCTCGGCGGGTCGGCGTCTTATTTCGCGGTGGCGGCGAGCTTCTTCTCTCCGGTCAAGATCGTGGGCGTCGTCGGCGAGGATTTTCCGGAAGACTATCTGGAGATCTTTTCGCAGCGGGGGGTGGATCTGCAGGGCCTCAAGCGCGCGCCCGGAGAGACCTTCCACTGGCGCGGCCGCTATCACGAAGACCTCAATGTGCGCGACACGGTGGAGCTCCACCTCAACGTCCTCACCGGCTTTTCCCCGACCCTTCCGGAGTCTTACAGAGACGCCGAATACGTTTTTTTGGGCAACATCGACCCGGGCATGCAGATAGAGGTTTTGAGCCAGCTCCGGCGCATGCGCCTGGTTGCCTGCGACACCATGGACCACTGGATTCAGGGCAGCGGCGAAGCGCTGCGCAAGCTGCTGCGGCGGATCGAGATGCTGATCATCAACGACTCGGAGGCGCGGCTCTTGAGCGGCGAGCACAACATCGTGCGCGCGGCCCGATCGATCCTTAAGATGGGGCCCAAGGTGGTGCTTATCAAGCGCGGCGAATATGGAGTGCTGCTGTTTTCCGACTCATCGATTTTCGCGACACCCGCTTATCCCCTCGAGGAGGTCTTCGACCCCACGGGGGCCGGGGATTCGTTTGCGGGAGGGTTTCTGGGCCATCTGGCGCGCTCCGGAGACCACGGCCAGGGCGGCCTGCGGCGGGCGATCGTCTACGGGAGCGTGGTCGCGTCGTTTACCGTCGAGGATTTCGGCCTGCAGAGGCTGACGAGGCTGTCGGTGGAGGAGATCGAGGAGAGGTACCAGCGATTTATCGAACTTACGGATTTTCATACCTGAGCCCATGGACCTTTCTATCGTCGTGCCGGTTTACAACGAAGAGGAGAGCGTGGAGCCTCTGATTCACGAGCTTGGCGCACGCGCGCGGCGAGGTCGTGATCGCGCTGGACGGGGACGGCCAGAACGACCCCAGGGATATTCCGGCGCTCCTGTCAAAGCTCGACGAGGGCTACGACCTGGTGAGCGGCTGGCGTTTCCCGCGCGAGGATGCCTTCTGGAGCCGCCGGCTCCCGTCGACGATCGCCAACCGTCTTATCTCCTGGATGACTCAGGTCAAGCTGCACGATTCCGGCTGCACGCTCAAGGCGCTGCGGCGGGAGGTAGCGAAGGATCTCAAGCTCTACGGCGACATGCACCGCTTCATTCCGGCTATCGCCTATGAGCGTGGCGCCAGAATCACGGAAATGAAGGTGCACCACCGCCCGCGCCGATGGGGCACCTCGAAGTACGGCATCGCCCGGACGTTGCGGGTCATTCTGGACTTGCTGACGGTGAAGTTCCTGCTCAGCTACGCTACGCGCCCGCTGCACATCTTCGGGCTGGTCGGAATCGCCAGCGGCGCCGCCGGATTCCTCCTGGCCGTCTATCTGACCGTCCAGAAGCTTTTCTACTTCGAAGAGATCGGCGGCCGGCCGCTGCTCCTGCTCGCCGTGCTCCTGATCTTCATCGGCTTTCAGTTCATCACGATGGGGCTGCTCGGCGAAATGCTGGCGCGCACCTATCACGAGTCGCAGAACAAGCCCACCTACGTGATCAAGGAAATCCTGGGCGGAGGAGAGTCCAGGTGAATCTCGCGGTCATCGGCGCGGGTTATGTCGGCCTGGTGGCGGGAACCTGCTTCGCGGAAAGCGGCAACGACGTTACCTGCGTCGACATCGATGAGAGAAAAATCTCCAGCCTGAAAGCGGGAAAGGTGCCTTTTTACGAACCCGGCCTCGAGGAGCTGGTGCGGCGCAACCTGGAAGAGCAGAGGCTTTCCTTCACCACGGAGCTGGCAGGGGCGGTCAGCCGGGCGGCGGTCATTTTCATAGCCGTGGGCACGCCGCAGGGCGCGGACGGAAAGGCGAACGTCGAATATGTGCTCGCATGCGCGCGCGCCATCGGCTCGGCCATGAACGGCTATAAGATCATCGTGAACAAGAGCACGGCCCCGGTCGGCACGGCCGACCAGATAAAAGGCGTCATCGGGCAAACCACCAGCCACCGCTTCGCGGTGATTGCCAATCCCGAGTTTCTCAAAGAGGGGGCCGCCGTCGATGATTTTATGAAGCCGGACCGCGTGGTCCTGGGCGGCGAGGATGCGAAGGCGATCGCGGTGTTGAAGGAGCTCTACGATCCTTTTGTCCGGACCGGCAATCCGATCCTGGTCATGGACGCGCGCAGCGCCGAGATGAGCAAGTACGCCGCCAACGCCATGCTCGCCGCAAAAATATCCTTCATCAACGAGATCGCCAACCTGTGCGAGAAGGTAGGGGCCGATGTGGGCGAGGTCCGGCGCGCGATCGGTCTCGACCGCCGCGTCGGCCCGCACTTTATCTTTCCCGGGGTGGGTTACGGCGGCTCCTGCTTCCCCAAGGACATCCGGGCCATGATAGGCATGGGGGAGCCCGATCTGGAATTACCCCTGCTGCGAGCCGTGGAGCGCGTGAATGAGCGGCAGAAGGGGATTCTGGTCGAGAAGGTGGCGCGCCATTTCGGGCAGGACCTGTCCGGGCGCACCTTCGCGATCTGGGGCCTGTCGTTCAAGCCCCGCACCGACGATATGAGAGAGGCGCCCTCCATTACCGTGATCGAATCGCTGCTCCAGGCGGGAGCCGCCGTCCAGGCCTATGATCCGGAGGCGATGGAGGAGGCCAGGAAGCTCTTTTCCGGGCGCGTCCGTTATTACCGGCGCAATTACGACGCCTTGAAGGACGCCGACGCGCTTCTGATCGTGACGGAATGGAACGAGTTTCGCCGCCCGAACTTCGAACAGATCAAGCGGCTGCTCAAGACGCCGGTGATATTCGACGGTAGAAATATTTTCGATCCTGAGGAACTCCGGAAAATGGGCTTCACCTATTATTCCATCGGACGGAGAGATGGCTAGGGTTCTGATCACGGGCGGAGCCGGCTTCATCGGCTCGCACCTGTGCGAGAGTTTTCTCAAGCGCGGGGACGAGGTTCTCTGCGTGGACAATTTTTTGACCGGCAGCCGGGACAACGTGCTTCCCTTCGCGGCGCACGAGCGCTTTACCCTGATCGATCACAACGTCACCCGGTTCATCGAGGTGGAGGGGGCGGTGGACATGATCCTTCATTTCGCGTCGCCGGCCAGCCCGGTGGATTACCTCGAGCTCCCCATCCCGACTCTCAAAGTGGGCTCGCTCGGAACGCACAACGCCCTGGGGCTGGCCAAGGCAAAAAAGGCGCTTTTCCTGCTGGCTTCGACTTCCGAGGTTTACGGCGACCCGCTGGTCAAGCCGCAGCGGGAGGACTACTGGGGCAACGTCAACCCGGTGGGGCCGCGCGGGGTCTACGACGAGGCGAAGAGATTCGCCGAGGCGATGACTATGGCCTATCACCGCTATCATGGTCTCGACACCAGGATCGTGCGCATCTTCAACACCTACGGTCCGCGCATGAGAATGAAAGACGGGCGGGTGGTGCCGAACTTCATCACCCAGGCGCTTAAGGGCGAAGGGCTCACGGTGTACGGGACGGGAAGCCAGACCCGGAGCTTTCTTTACATCGATGATTTGATCCGGGGGATTCACCGATTGCTGGAGGCGGGCGACCACCTGCCGCTAAATCTCGGCAACCCCCACGAGATCACCGTCATGGAGTTTGCCAAAAAGATCCTCGAACTCACCGGCTCGAAGAGCCCGGTTGTCTATAAGCCGCTGCCCCAGGATGATCCCCAGGTGCGCCAGCCGGACATCTCGAAGGCGCGCAAGCTGCTCGGCTGGGAGCCCGAGGTCCAGCTCGAAGAGGGACTGGCGAGGACCATTAGCTATTTCTCGCAACATCTGCGTGGTTGACTGATATGAGGATAGTTGTAACGGGGGGGGCCGGCTTCATCGGCTCGCACGTGGTGGACGCCTACATCGCCCGGGGCCACCAGGTTTTCGTCATCGATGATCTCTCGACCGGCGATCGGCGCAATGTCAACCCGCGGGCGGTTTTTCACCGCCGGGACATCCTCGATCCTGCGCTCCCTGGGCTGCTCGCGGAGATTTCTCCGGGAGTGATCAATCACCACGCGGCGCAGATGGATGTCCGCCGCTCGGTCGCGGATCCGGAGCTGGACGCCCGGATCAATATCCTGGGGCTGATCCATCTGCTGGAAGGATGCAAGGGGCTGGGAGTCAAAAAGGTCATATATGCCTCGTCCGGAGGGGCGGTCTACGGCGAGCAGGAAACTCACCCTGCGCCGGAGGAGCATCCGAGGCGCCCCTGGAGCCCTTACGGCGTGAGCAAGCTTAGCGGGGAGTATTACCTGGGCTATTATCAAGCGGCCTTCGGCATCCCGTCGGTCTCTCTGCGCTACGCCAATGTCTACGGGCCGAGGCAGAGGAGCGACGGCGAGGCCGGCGTGGTGGCGATCTTTATCGGCCATCTGCTCGCAGGCAGGCCGCCGACCATCAACGGCGACGGCAGGCAGACCAGGGACTATGTGTACGTCGGCGATGTCGTCGCCGCCAACGTCCTGGCCTTGGAATCTTCCTACAGCGGCGCCCTGAACATCGGCACGGGTCGCGAGACCGACGTTATAGCCCTGCTGGCTTCGCTTCAGGATAAAGCGGGATCGCGCGTAAGCGCCATCCATGGCCCGGCCAAGCCCGGCGAACAACGGCGCAGCTCCCTGGATGCCTCGCGCGCCCGCGCCGAGCTGGGATGGAGCCCCCGGACGTCTCTGGAGGAAGGGCTGGAGAAGACTATCGCCTACTACCGGCAGGGCAGAATCGGATGAAGCTCGAGCATATCAGGAACTTCTCGATCATCGCCCATATCGACCACGGCAAATCGACTTTGGCGGACCGCATTCTGGAATTTACCGGCACGGTAAGCGAGCGGGAGCGCACCGATCAATTTTTGGACAGCATGGATCTGGAGAAGGAGCGCGGCATCACGATCAAGGCGAGCCAACGTTCATCTCGCCCTGGACCACGGCCTCTCCATAGTGCCGGTCATCAATAAGATCGATCTGCCGAGCGCCGATCCGGAGCGGGTGCGAAAGGAGATCGAGGAGATCATCGGCCTGGACGCCTCCGGGGCGATCCTGGCCAGCGCCAAGGAGGGGATCGGAACCGAAGCGATCCTCGAAGGGATCGTGCAGCAATTTCCGCCGCCGGACGGGAATCCCGAGAGTCCGCTGCGCGCCTTGATCTTCGACAGCTGGTTCGATCCTTACCATGGAGCGGTCGTGCTGATCCGCGTGTTCGACGGCGTGGCGCGCAAGGGCCAGCGCATCCGGATGATGTCGAGCGGCCAGCTATTCGAGGTCACCCGCGTCGGCATATTTTCCCCGGGGCCCCGGGAGGCGGCTCAGATCAGCGCCGGCGAAGTGGGCTTTCTGATGGCCGGGATCAAAGAGATCCGCGAGACCAGAATCGGCGATACCGTCACGACCGAGGGGGCCGCGGCCGTGCTGCCGCTGCCCGGCTTCAAGGCGCTGAAACCGATGGTCTTCAGCGGCCTTTATCCGGCGGACACGGGCCAATACCAGGCCCTCAGAGACGCTTTGGAAAAATTGAGTCTCAACGACTCTGCCTTCACTTTCGAGCCGGAGAGCTCTCAGGCCCTGGGTTTCGGCTTTCGCTGCGGTTTTCTCGGGCTGTTGCACCTCGACATCGTGCGTGAGAGACTGGAGCGAGAGTTCGGTCTGAGCCTGATCACAACCGCCCCGACCGTGGTCTACAGCATTTCGACCGTGGCCGGAAAGACCCTCCTGATCGACAATCCGGTGAAACTGCCGGCAGAATCGGATATCGAGCAGATCGAAGAGCCGGTGATCCTGGCGACGATCCATCTGCCGCAGGAGTTTCTGGGAGGGGTGCTCAAGCTGTGCGAGGAAAAAAGGGGCATCCAAAAGGAGATCCGCTACCTGGGGCCGAACCGGGTGGCGCTGGCCTACGAGCTGCCGCTCAACGAGGTGGTGGTGGACTTTTACGACCGGCTGAAGTCGGTGAGCCGGGGCTACGCCTCCATGGACTACGAGGTGGCCGGATACCGGCCTGCCGATCTGGTCAAGCTGGATATTCGCATCAACGGCGAGGCGGTCGACGCCATGTCGATGATCGTGCACAAGGAAAAGGCCTATCACCGCGGCCGCGACCTGGTCCAGCGCATGCGCGAGATCATCCCGCGGCAACTCTTCGAAGTCGCCATTCAGGCGGCGGTGGGCAGCCGGGTGATAGCGCGCGAGAACGTGAAGGCGCTGAGAAAGAACGTGACCG
>JACPDC010000325.1 GCA_016184235.1 Deltaproteobacteria bacterium
CAGGCTCGGCAATTACGCGAATTCCATACTTGTGAGCTTTTTTCGCTTTTCCAGACATGCTCTCGGCATCAGCTGCAACAAGGATATCTAAATCCTTCGAGACTTCAGGGTCAGGCTTGAATAGATGAACGGGGCTCTGAGTATAACAAATTCACGTATTCAAGCCTGACCCTGTATTGCTGGAAGAACTTCCCTTGCCGTAGCATGATACCCGTGCTATCGTGTCTTAATGATCCGGTCCTTTGCGGACCAGGGCACGGAAGACGTTTTTAATGGCCTGAACACCAAGGCGGCCCGTCGAACCTGTCCGCGTGACGTGTGGGCCGTAGCCGGACGGAAACTCGACCAGCTCGATTCCGTGGAAAGCTTAGAAGAGCTTCGGATCCCTCCGGGGAACCGCCTGGAAGCGCTGGCGGGAGACCGTAAAGGGCAGCATAGTATCCGGATTAACGACAGGTACCGGATCTGCTTCCGGTGGACCAGCGAGGGCCCGTCGGACGTCGAAATCGTGGACTATCATTAATGGCCAAGGTGTAAGGAGAACAGTCATGGTTCGGGTACCGACACATCGAGAACCCACTCATCCCGGCGAGATGCTATTGGAGGAATTCCTGACGCCCATGGGACTCTCGCAGCGGGACCTTGCCCGTCGTATTCGGGTCCCCTATCAAAGGGTGAATGAGCTGATCAACCGTCGGCGTGGCATCACCCCGGCTACCGCTTTGCGGCTGGCGAAGTTTTTTGGAAACTCACCGGGCTTCTGGATGAACCTTCAGCTTCGGTGGGACCTCCACCGGGCCCAGGCGGCCGAAGCGGAGACTCTCAGGAGGATTCGTCCTATTCGTGCTCTGGGCTGAGGACGGGCGGCCTACTTCGCAGCCTGCCCGATGGCCCGGATCGGGATGCCTCTTTTTTCGAGCTCTTCGATCACCATCTTGGCGTTGGCATTGCCCTGCTTGGCGAGCTCGGCGGTTTTGTTTATGACCGCCTCCAGCTGCGCCCGCACTTTTTGCGACTCCTGCATCGGCGCTTCCAGGTTCCCCTTCACCAGGCTCAGGTTGCCCCGCTCGACCACGAGCTGCACGGTCTGAAAGCCGAACCAGACGAGCAGGGAAGCGATGGTCAATATCAGCGGCAGCCTGGAGGGTCGTCTCTCGGCGGGCTCGGCTTTTGCCGCGTCGTTATCGGCAACTTCCTCTACTGTCCGGGACTCATCCATGAAATCTCACCTCGCGCCGCCCGCCGCTCTGGGATCGACGAGATTGATGCCCATGGACGCGAGCAGATCCTTGAGCTGCCGGTCGTTGCTCTTCACCGCGACGCTCGCCAGAGCGGCGACGATTTCCCGCTGGAGCTCTTCCAGTTGAATACTCTGAGTGATGAACTGCTGGCGCTCGTTGACCTCCAGGCGGAGAAACTGATTGCCCAGACTCAAGAGCACGTCGACCAACACCAGAATGAGCGTCAATCCGGCCAGCGGAGTCAGAAAACCGATTCTCTTCAGGAAATTTGCGGCCATGATCTACCTCGATATCTTTTACTCTATATCTCAACCGCGCGCCCGCGGCAAACCCCGGACCGCCTTACCTCTTCCTCGGCTTGACCTTCCAGAACTTCTCGGGGAAGTCGGAGAGGATTCCGTCCACGCCGAGCGAGAGGAATTTTTCCATCTCCTTGACCTCGTTGACGGTCCAAACATAATTCTTCAGCCCCAACTGCCCGCCGCGCTCGAGGAACTGCGGCGTCGCCAGCTCTTTCTGAATGTGAATCGAATAGGCGTTCACCTCTCGCGCCGCCTGGAACGGATTCTCCCTGATGCCCGCGCCGTAGAGGATGCCGATGCGCGCATCCGGGGCAAGCTCCCGAAAGCGGCGCAGGGTGCGATAATTGAAGGAAGAGAGAACCGTCCGCTCCAGGTAATCGTAGTGGCTCAGGATAAAGAGGATCTTGATCTCCATTCCCAAGGGGGAGCGGGGCACGGACTTGACGTCCAGGTTGACGTCAACCTTGCCGGCAACGATCTCCAGGGCCTCTTCGAGGGTCAGGATCCGCTCGCCTCTGAACGACTTCTTGAACCAGCCCCCTGCGTCGAGCTTTTTCAGCTGCCTTAGCGTCTTCGCCTTGACGAACCCCCTGGCCTTCGCAGTCCGGTCCAGGCGCTCGTCGTGGATCACCACCACGTGACCGTCCTTGGAAAGCTGGCAATCCATCTCGATCATATTCACGCCGGAGTCGATCGCCTTTTCAAAAGCCAGGCGCGTGTTTTCCGGATAGGAGCCTGAGGATCCCCGGTGGGCAATTTTGACGAAGTCGGCCATCGCCAGTCCGGTCAGCGAAGCGTGGAGAAATGATTACGCAAAAAGCGCATCGATATACTTCAGGCCCGAGGCCGTGTTGAAGATGAGAACCGTCTCAGTCGGCTTGATCCAGCCCCGCCCGGTCAGGCGGCTGAGCGCGGCGACGCCCGCCGCCCCCTCGGGACAAAAGAACAGCCCTTCCAAACGCCCGACCCGATCGATCTCCGCCACCATCTCCGCGTCGCTCACGCTGAGCGCCGTCCCTTTGCTCGCCCGAATCACGCCGAGCATGAGAAAATCGGCCACGGCCTGCGGCACTCTCAATCCTGAGGCTATGGTCCTGGCGTCGACCCACGGCTCCGCCCTCTCCTTCCCCCCATTGTAAGCGCGCACGATCGGCGCGCAACCGTCAGCCTGGACCGAGACCATGCGCGGACGCCTGGCGCCGATCCAACCGATCTCCTCCAGCTCGCCGAAGCCCTTCCACATGCCGATCAAGCCGGTTCCCCCGCCCGTGGGATAGATGATGACATCCGGCAGCTTCCAGCCGAGCTGCTCGGCGATCTCCAAGCCCATGGTCTTCTTTCCCTCCAGGCGGTAGGGCTCCTTCAGGGTGGACAGGTCAAACCACCCTTCCGCAGCCTTGCGCTCGGCGATTATTTTGCCGCAGTCGTTGATGAGGCCCTCCACCAGAGTCAATCGCGCCCCGTAGCGCGCCGCCTCGATCTGATTGGCCTTGGGCGTATCTCTCGGCATGAAAACATGGGACTCCATGCCGGCCCGCGCGGCGTAGGCCGACAGAGAGCCGCCCGCGTTGCCGGCCGATGGAATGGCGACCTTCTTGATCCCCAGCTCTTTGGCCAGCGAGACGGCCACCGAAAGACCCCGGTCCTTGAACGATCCGGTCGGGTTCTGCGCCTCGTCCTTGATCCAGAGTTTTCGGATGCCGAGCTCCGCGGCCAGACGTTTGGCTTCAATCAGCGGCGTGAAGCCTTCGCCCAGAGAGACGCGGTTCTTCTCGGCCCGCAGCGGAAGAAATTCGCGGTAGCGCCACAGATCAGAGGGACGGTTTTTCAGATCCGACTTTTTCACCGCCCGTCTTATCTTTTTGGCGTCGTAGCGAACGAATAACGGCGAGCCGCAGGGACAGAGACTGTGAACCTTGGCAAGAGAAAATTTATTCCGGCAGCGGGGGCAAACGATGTCGGTGGCAAACGTCATGCGCGGATAGCGTCTCTCTTTCTCAAATGAATAAAGAACTCCCGGTTTCCCTTTGGCCCCAGCAGGGGCGATTCGGTGACCCCGACCGCTTCCATGCCGAGGGAAACCGCGGCCGCGCGGATCTCCTCGATCACCCGGAGCTGCTCGTCATGAGAACGGACGACTCCCCCCTTCCCCACTTTCCCTTTGCCCACCTCGAACTGAGGCTTGATGAGCGCTACGATCTCTCCCCCCGGGGCGAGAAGCTCTTTGACCTTCGGCAGGACTAAACGAAGAGAAATAAAGGAGACATCGATGGTGGCGAGCTGGGGAGAGTCCGGAAGCTCCCGGGCTTCCAGATAGCGGATATTTCTTTTTTCCAAGACGACGACCCGGGGATCGTTTCTAAGCTTCCAGTCGAGCTGGCCATATCCCACATCCACCGCATAGACACGGCGGGCCCCGTAGCCGAGCAGGCAATCCGTAAAGCCGCCGGTGGAGGCGCCCACGTCGAGAACGATTCGATCTCTGACCTCGACCTGAAACTCCTGGAGCGCCTTTTCCAGTTTGACCCCGCCGCGGCTGACGTAGGGGAGGGACTTGCCCCTGAGCCGGATCAGGGCGTTCGGCTCCACCAGGCTTCCGGCCTTCGCGGCGGGCCGATCATCGACCAGCACCTCGCCGGCCAGGATACGGCCCCGTCCCTCTTCGCGGCTGGCCACCAGTCCGCGCTCGACCAGCAACCTGTCTAGGCGCTCCCTCTTTCCCATCCCTCCTTTTTTCTCTTCTTCTCTCCCCGCACCATCTGCATGGCCG
>JACPDC010000326.1 GCA_016184235.1 Deltaproteobacteria bacterium
TCGGTCAACATTGCGCCGCCGCCAAAATTCCCAAGACAGCGCCGATTTTCATGCCTTCTCAAGGAACTGTCAAGTCTGTCCTGGCACAACCGATTCGTGCAGTGGTTAGCCGCCCGTAACGGTCAGGATAAAAATCGCCAGGATCAAAAGAGCCGAGGTCAGGCACCAGTTGCAGATCCCCCTCAAGACGAAGAGCTGCACATATGCGAGGTAGCAAGAAACCGCGGTGCCGATAAGGGACAAGAGCGCGATAGCTTTAAGCGCCGGGCCGGACCACGCTTCCGGTCCTTGCCGGACCGTCAGGGCGAGAAAAAAAATCGCCAGAAATAGCCAGAAGCCGATGGCGCTGTTGTGGACTCCGAGCAGGCGGGAGTAGGGGCTGCGGATGACCCGGTCGCAATCCCGTGTCCAGCAGGCGATCGGTTTATGGAATCTCTGGCTGCGCCACACATAGGCGCTGACCAGAAAGCCCGCGAGACTGAGCAAATAGAACCAGAACTCCACGGCGAGCATTAACGAATCTCCTGAGGGCAGCCCTCATAACCGTCGGCCTGGGGGGATCTCGAAGGGCTGATGCGTCGGACGAGGAGCATCAAGCGTATCTTCCGTCGAGCGTAGCACAGGTGTATCGCATCGGACCTGAGAGAGCCTCTCAGGCCGGCCAGCGGCTTTTCAACGGACCGCTAAAGTTTCTTCGCCTCTTCGAGCTTGACCTTCAGGATGCGCCGTCCCTCCATATCCACGATCGTCAGTCGGTAGCCCTCGTGCTCGACTCTTTCTCCGCCGCGCGGGATGCGCCTCAGTTTGGCCAGGACGAAGCCGGCGAGCGTGAGATAATCCGGCGATTCGTCGAAGGGCAGGCCGTAATCCAACTTGAGGTCTTTGAGCTGCGCGGAGCCCTGGATGACCATCGAGCCGTCGGGCAGCCGCTCGACAGGCCCGCGCTCTTCCCGATCATACTCATCGCGGATCTCGCCGACGATCTCTTCCAGAAGATCTTCGAGGGTGGCGAGTCCTTCGACCTCGCCAAACTCGTTCACCACTATAGCCATGGCGCTCCTTTTCCTCTGGAGTTCTTTCAGGAGCTGGCTGATCGGCAATGAGCTGGGAACGAAGAAGGGCGGGTGGAGGAGATCCTGCGCGCGAAACTCCCCCTTTTCCTGGAGCGCCCGGAAGATATCCTTGTTGTAGAGAATTCCTATGACCCGGTCCATCTCTCCCTCATAGACCGGGATACGGGAGAAGCCGCTCTCCACGAAGCTCTTCAAAATCTCCTCGCGCGGCGTTTTGACGTCCACGGCGTGGATTTCGGTTCGCGGCACCATCACCGCCTTGACCGGGGTGTCGGCGAACTCAAAGACGCTGTGGATCAACTCCTTTTCGGTTTCGTCGAATATGCCCTTGGCGGCGCCCTCGCGGATCAGCGATTTCACCTCCTCTTCGGATACAAAGCTCGCGCCGCCGGCGTCCTTGCCGCCGAAGAGCCAGAGGACGGCGTTGCTCGAGGCGGTGAGAATCCTGACCGGAAACGCGGTGAGCCGGGAAAGAAGATCGATCGGATGGGCCACGAAGACGGCGATCCGTTCGGAAAAACGGAGCGCCAGGGACTTGGGGACAAGCTCGCCTAAGACCAGCGAGAGATAGGCGATGGGCAGGACCACCAGCAGAATGGCGACGGATTCTCCCCACCTGCCTACCAGAGGGAGGGGGAGAGATTCGATCATCGGCTTCAAAAACTCTATGGCGGCGGCGCCGCCGATAGCGGAGGCGAGAGTCCCCACCAGGGTGACGCCGATCTGGACCGTGGCGAGAAAACGGTCGGGATCCTCCTTCAGCCGGGCCACAGCGAGCGCCGAGCGCACGCCCTTTTCCACCAGGGAGTCGATCCTGGTCTTGCGGGTCGCAATGACGGCTATCTCCGAGGCGGCGAAGAAACCATTGGCCATGATAAGGAAAAAAATCAGCGCCACCTCAAACCACAAGCCCTCGATAAACATAGATAAGCCTCCTGTCCTCCTGCGGCCGCCCTATCCGGAGCCCGGTCGCACCAAATGAATGATAGCGGTTTTTTGCCCGATCAACAAAGGCCCAGGATCGGCGGCTCCCGGCATACTTTTCTCTCCCTAGCGCTTTGGAGTAGGATCAGGCGGCGAGGACAGCTGTGGCAGAGACCAAAAAGGAGACATCGACCCTGCACGGGACGGTTACCAGGATCACCTACCAGGATCCCGAGGGGCGCTATACCGTGGCCCGGTTGGAGGTGAACAGGAGCCAGGAGGTTACCGTCGTCGGCGAGATCTACCCGGTAAGCGAAGGCGAAGAGATCAAGGTCACCGGCCAGTGGAGGGTCCATCCGCGCTACGGCACGCAGTTCCAGGCGGAGTCGTGGGAAAAGGTGGAGCCGGCCACGCTCGACGGGATCGAGAGGTATCTCGGCTCCGGCCTGATCAAGGGGATTGGCCCGGTTTATGCCCATCGGCTGGTCTCGGCCTTCGGCCTCGATACCTTGCGCGTGCTCTCGGAAGAACCCGAGCGCGTTCTGGAGGTTCAGGGGATCGGCAAGGGCCGCGCGCAGACCATACTCCGCGCCTGGGAGCAGCAAAAAGGCATGCGCGATGTGATGGTCTTTCTCCAGGGCCATGGCGTCGGAAGCGCGCTGGCGCTCAGGATCTATCGCGCCTTCGGGTCGGAGACCGTAGCCAGGGTGAAGGAGAATCCTTACTCCCTGGCGCGGGAGATTTACGGCATCGGCTTTGTCCTGGCGGATCGCATCGCCCGCTCTATGGGCATCAGCGGGGATTCGCCGTTGAGGGTCGAGGCGGGGCTGCTCCACGTGCTCGGGAAGTTCTCCGACGACGGCCACTGCTTCGTGCCGCTCTCCCTCGTGATCAGCAACACGGAGGCCCTTTTAGGGATCGAGGCGGGCGCCGCCGAGGGCGCCGTCAAGGCGCTTGCCCGGCAAGGGGAGATTGTCCTCGAAGAAACGGCCGAGGAGGACGCGGTCAGGGTGTACCCTCGAGAGCTCTACCACGCCGAATGTCGAGTGGCCTCCGCCATCCGCGACCTTCTCTCCACCCCTTCCGGTTTGAAGGTGAAAGCGTTGGAAAATTCCAGCCTGGATCTATTCGACTCTTCAACCCTGATGTTGGAAGAGGAGCAGCGCGAGGCGATCACCCAGGCGCTCCGCCACAAGGTCCTGGTCATCACCGGCGGGCCCGGGACGGGCAAGACGACCCTCCTGGTCTCGCTGCTGGCGATCCTGCGCCGCTCTGAGATCTCCTTTGCCCTGGCGGCGCCGACGGGGAGGGCGGCCAAGCGCATGAGCGAGATGGCGGCGGAGGAGGCCAAGACCATCCACCGCCTGCTCGAATACAATCCCCGGGAGCGCCGCTTCCTGCGCGGCGAAGACAACCCGGTCGAGGCCGACGTGGTGGTCATCGACGAGGCCTCGATGGTGGATCTCCCGCTCATGGATCATCTGCTCAAAGCGGTGGAGCGGCGCAGCCATCTTATCTTGCTGGGCGATGTCGATCAGCTCCCTTCGGTCGGACCGGGGAGCGTTCTCCGCAACCTGATCGATTCCGGCGCCGTGCCGGTGGTTGTCTTGCGGCGCATCTTTCGCCAGAGCCGGCAGAGCCTGATCGTCGCCAACGCGCATCGCATCCTTCAGGGCCGGTCCCTGGTGTTCGGCGACGAGCGCGACAGGCGCGATTTTATTTTTCTCCCGCGGGAAAGCGAAGAGGATATCCTGGAAACGATCAAGACGTTGGTCAAGGACGGATTAAGGGTTCCAGGATTCCACGGTTCCGGGGATTCCCAACTTTTCAACCCCGCGACTCCTCAACCCTTTGACCGCGTTCAAGTTCTGACCCCGGTCCATCGGGGGCTTCTGGGCACGGTCCATCTCAATCGTGAGCTGCAGAAGCTGTTAAACCCCGCCGGCGAAGCGCTCGAGCGCGGCGAGACTCTATTGCGCCGCGGCGACAAGGTCATGCAGCTGAGAAACAACTACGACAAGGCCGTGTTCAACGGCGACCTGGGCAGGATCGCCGGGATCGAGAGGGAGGCGGAGGAGCTGACGGTCGATTTTGACGGCAGGACGGTCTCTTACGGCTTCGACGAGCTCGACGAGCTGAGCCTGGCCTATGCGATCTCGGTGCACAAGAGCCAGGGAAGCGAATACGGCGCGGTCTTCGTCCCTCTCCATACCTCCCACTACATGATGCTGCACCGCAGCATCCTCTACACCGCGGTCACGCGCGGCAAGGAGTTGGTCGTGCTGGTCGGGGCCAGGAGGGC
>JACPDC010000327.1 GCA_016184235.1 Deltaproteobacteria bacterium
CGAGACCATGGGAATGACCGAAAGCCTGGTCGACGGCCTGCTGTATATCCGAGGCCAGGGGCTGATCCTCACGCTGTTAATCGGCTCCTCGCTGTTCAGTATTTTCGGCCGTTCTTATATTACGCTCCTTCCGGTCGTCGCCAAAGACGTCCTGCAGGTAGGCGCGTCCGGTCTGGGGTTCATCTCGGCCGCCCCCGGCCTGGGAACGATCATCGGCTCCCTGGGCCTGGCCGTGCTCGGCAGGGTGAGCGTGGACAAGCGGTTTTTGGTCGCCGTCTTGCTGGCGTGCGCCGGGGCGCTGTTTTTGTTTGGAGTGAGCGAGCGCTTCGCGCCGGCCTTCGCGATGCTGGTCGTGGTCGGGGGATTGAGCACGGTATTCGACACGCTGCTCCATACGCTCATCCAGTTGAACGTCGCCGACGCCTACCGGGGAAGGGTATTCGGAGTCTACGGGCTGACGGCGGCGGGTATGAGAGAGTTCGGCGGGATGCAGGCGGGCTTCCTGGCGGAGTGGACGAGCGCCCCGTTCGCGCTCGAGGCCGGGGCCGTGATCGTCGCCGTAACGGGGCTGTTTTTCCTGGCTCCCCGCTTGCGGCGGCTGGGTGAATCCTGAGCGGGTCCTCCGTTTGCTTCCGTGACCGAGGTCATTTACCATCGATCTGAGGCACGGATTCGGCAAGGGGGAGCGATATGAGAAAAGCGTTTCATCTTTCCATTTTTTTACTGGCGCTCTTTTTAGCCCCACCGGCCGGCGCCGGCCAGGCCCTGAGCTGCAAGGTCAAGGCAGGATTCCACAGCGAGGGAAGCATCGGCGATGCGGTCACGCAGGAGATTCGCCAGGCGCGCTCGACCGTGCTGTTGGCCCTTTACGGTTTTGACAACCGCGCCCTGGCGGAAGAGCTGGCGAAGATTGCCGGACGGGGTGTGAGCGTGAGCGTCAAGATCGACGCGGCCAAAAGCAAGGACAAAAAGGAGTCCAGGATCGTCGAGTTTCTCAAGACTTCGGGTGTCCGGGTCGCGCCCGTCGCCCCCGAGGGAAGAAACCACAACAAGTTTGCCGTCATCGATCAGGCGAAGGTGATCACCGGCTCCTACAACTGGACGCTGAAGGCCGAGAAAAACTGGGAAAACGTGCTCATCCTCGACTGCCCGGAATTGGCCGCGATGTACGCCAAGGAATGGGAAGCGATCCGGTAGCGAAACTTCTTCGCTGCCGTTGCCGCGATTTGACATGAAGCGGATCATCGCATAATCTCCGTTCTTGTCCGCCGTGTCACGAACGTGCCGGCGGACATTTCGTTCAAAATCAGCACATTCGGGAGGCACCATGCAGGATTTTTATTCAGCCTGGCTCGAGAACTCGGAAAAGATTGAGAAGACCGTAAAGGACGCCCCGCGGGTGGCCAAGGGAAAGAGTCTCGCCTGGGTGCGCACCCGCCAGGACAGCAAGGCCGCGCTCATGATCGCTCCGGAAACCGGCTTTCCTACCGGCGGCAGCCTCCTGATGAAGGCGGAGATCCCGGCGGGGTGGCACACGGGAAAGCACCTGCACGGCGAAGAGGCGATCTACGTCGAAAGAGGCGAAGGGTTCCTAATGCTGGACGACAAGCGTTACGACTTTCATCGCAGCACGATTTTCCATATCCCCCATCGCTCGGCGCACCAGCTCTTCAACACCGGCAGGGAGGCGGCCGTCTATATTTCGGGTCTGGCCTGGCCGCTGGAGGCCTTCGTGCGCATGGGGCGCATCGAGCAGTTCGAAGACGCTGGAGCGAACGACCCGGCCGCGCTGGCCAAAATCGCGCCGGAGGAATCGCAGTACTGGCCGGTCGACGGCCGGCGCATCTCCATGCATGAGGAGCAATTCGAGCGCTCGGCCGAGACCAAGCACGGCGCCACCTACTTTTTGATGGGACGGAGCGGCAAGCAGAACGGCTTCAAGGCCACGGCCGTGGCGATCAGCTCCATCTTCGTGGATCTGCCCCGCTCCAAGAGCCACAGCCACGCCCACCCCGAGGCCTATCTCTACGCGCTGCAGGGCAGCGGCTATTCGGAGATCGGCGGCCAGAGGCACGACTGGGAGCAGGGGGACGCGGTGCACGTCCCGCCCGGCATGATGCACCACCAGCATTTCAATCCCAACGACACGGACATGAAGGAGCTTCGCTTCGAGTTTGGAATCCGCTATTGGTTCGTCGATCAGTGGAGAGGCTACACGACGATCGACCGGCACATGAAGGCGACCCATCTCGACGAGTAAGAGCCTGCTGAAAGAGGGTTTTTGGCGCCGGTTTGAGGAAAGATTTCGATGGCCGTTAGCGACAAGCTGATGCTCGGGTTTATCGTGCGCCGGTGCGCCAGGGAGATCGGCCATGCGCCTACGCCCGAGGAATTTGCCGTTTGGGCCAACGGCCAGGAGGAGGCCGGCCGGCGCTACAGCCTCTTCGGCAGTCCGATCTCGCCTGCGGATGCGCGCGTCATGCTGCGCCATCCCGCCCGCCTCGTGACCGTGCGCCCGGACTCCGCGGTCAAAAGCGCCGCGCGATAGAATTTTTTACAGGCTGATTTTTTCCGCGTACAGCTCGTCGAGGAATCCGCTGTCGCGCAGCTCTTCCAGAAAACGGGGCTCGAACAGGTCGGGCGGCCTGATATCCTTAGACTTCGGGTTGACCACCGAAGCGGCGTCGATGAGGGCCTGCGCCGCTTCCCGGTCGGGAGCCGGCAGCGGCTTGAGCTGCGCCGCGAAGGCTTCGTACATGCCTTCCAGCGTCTCCGGTTCCCTGCCGCTGAAGTATTTGCGGATGATCGCGATGCTCTCGTTCCGACGGGTCAGATAGAAATGGATAGCCGCGAGGTACCCCTTCATGAAGCGGCGCACCGTCTCTTCGTCCTTTTTGATGAAGGAGCGGGTGGTCATCAGCATCGCCGTGATCAGCGGCACCTCTTTGACGTCGAGGACCTTGAGCCCGAGCTGTTTTGCCCGATCGGCAATCTCGGGGGTCAAAGGGGCCCCTTGAATGATATTCTTCGACAGAGCCGCCACTCTATTGGGGGAGAGCCCCACCGGCACCATCTCGACGTCTTTTAGCGGATCCAGCCCCGCCCGTCGCAGGATGACCCGCGCAAGGAGATCGGATCTCCCGCCAATTCCCGACACGCCGATTTTTTTCCCTTTGAGATCTTTGATCTCCGAGATATCGGACGATACGCCCATGTGGTACGGCACCTGGGAAACATGGGTGCCGAGAGAGACGATATCCGCTCCGGCCGTCATGGGCTGGAGCAAGGCGATAGGGTTGCCGAATCCTATGAGGAAGTCCACGCCGATCAACGAATACACCCCGGCGCTGAGCGCGTCCCTGATAAAAACCTCTTCTACCTGAAGGCCGTATTTTTTGAAGATGCCGCCGTCGATGCCGACGTAGGCGATGGCGGTGCCAACCTCCCAGCCGGAATAGGCGAGCCTTACTTTCTTCGGCGGGTCATCAGCGGTGGCGGGGATTGTCCATAGAAGAAGAATCAGAGCGAGCAGCCAGCCGGTTTTTCTAGCGCGCGTCTTTGCCATAGGGAGAACGAATGCAACACACTAATACTTTCAAAGCCGGCTTGCAAGCTTGCCCTTGTAGGGCAGGGGGGATCGAGGAAATCTGAATGTTGTACTGAATAAGTTAGGCAGGTCTGACGTTGCGTTTCGGGCCTTTAGGCCAGCTCCATCACCAGACGCTTTCCCTTCACCTGCGCTTTGATCTTTCGACCCTTCCTTGCGCCTATGGATGCCAGCCACTCCCTGGGTACATGAATCACGGCTCCACAAGAACCCACCTTGGTCACGTAAAACGAGGTAACGTATGTGCTGCCAGGCTCGGAGACTTTCCAACCCTTCTCTCCGAGGACCTCAATCGCGTCGTGCGTATCCCAGAATTCTCGGTCAGTCTTCATTAAGGTAAAGATTCAGCTACAGTCCCCAGAAGCTCCTTGCCGCATCTCAATATCCCTGATATTTTTTCTTCATGGTCCAGCGAGGGAGGGAGGGCAAGTTCGAGCTCGTCGCGGATTTCAGGCCCCAGGGAGATCAGCCGCAGGCGATAGAAAAGCTGGTTAAAGGAATAGAGGAAGGAAAGGGATATCAGGTCCTTCTCGGCGTCACCGGCTCCGGCAAGACCTTTACGATGGCCAATGTCATTGCCCGGGTGAACCGGCCCACGCTCGTCATCGCCCCCAACAAGACCCTGGCGGCGCAGCTCTACAACGAGTTCAAAGAGAAGCTGCGCCACTCCGCGACCAAGGCCCTGCTGGAGCGGCGCGATGCGATTATCGTAGCCAGCGTTTCCTGCATCTACGGCCTGGGATCGCCGGACGCCTATTTCGACATGATCGTGTACCTGGAGACGGGGATGGAGGTCGAGCGGGACGGGGTGCTGAGAAAGCTCGTCGATATCCAGTATCAGCGCAGCGACTACGACTTCCACCGGGGCACCTTCCGGGTGCGCGGGGACATCGTCGAGGTCTTTCCGGCTTATGAAGATAGCTCGGCCGTGCGCATCGAGTTCTTCGGCGACCGGGTCCAAGGACTGTTCGAGATCGATCCGCTGAGGGGCAGGGTGGAGCGGCGCATGGACAAGGCGGCGATCTACCCGGCGAGCCACTACGTGACGAATGAAGATAGAATAAAAATAGCGATTCAGGAGATACGGAAGGAACTTAAAGAAAGACTTGAGGAGCTGAGGGCGCAGAACAAGCTTCTCGAAGGGCAGCGGCTGGAGCAGCGGACCCTCTATGACCTGGAGCTGCTCGAGGAGATGGGCTTCTGCCCGGGCATCGAGAACTACGCCCGTCACCTCACCGGGCGCAAGCCGGGGGAGCCGCCGCCGACGCTCATCAACTACTTCCCGGACGATTTTCTTCTGTTCATCGACGAGAGCCATGTGACGGTGCCGCAGATCGGCGGGATGTACCGGGGCGACCGGTCGCGCAAGGAGACGCTGGTGGAATACGGTTTTCGCCTTCCCTCCGCGCTGGACAACCGGCCGCTGAATTTCGCGGAGTTTGAGAGAGCGGTGAGTCAGGTCATTTATGTCTCGGCCACTCCGGCGCAGTACGAGCTGGAGAAGGGCTGCGGGGTCGCGGTGGAGCAGCTGATTCGTCCGACCGGGCTCATCGATCCCGAGATCATGGTGCGGCCGGCGCGCACGCAGGTGGATGATCTTCTCGAGGAGATCCGCAAGCGGGCCGAGCAAAACGAGCGCGTGCTGGTGACGACCCTAACCAAGAGGATGGCCGAAGACCTCACCGACTATTATCACGACTTGAACGTGCGGGTGCGCTATCTCCACTCGGACATCGAGACCATCGAGCGGGTGGAGATCATCCGGGAGCTGAGGAAAGGGAGCTTCGACGTCCTGGTGGGAATCAACCTGCTGCGCGAAGGGCTGGACCTTCCGGAGGTGTCTCTAGTCGCCATTCTGGATGCGGACAAAGAGGGATTTCTGCGCTCCGAGCGCTCCCTGATCCAGACCATCGGCCGGGCCGCGCGCAACGTCAACGGCACGGTGATCCTCTACGCCGACTCCGTGACCGAGTCGATGAAGCGGGCCATGGACGAGACCAACAGGAGACGCCGCCTCCAGGCCGCCTTCAACAAGAAGCACGGGATCACGCCGCAGACCGTGGTGAAATCCCTGGGCGAGAGGCTGGTAGAGGTGTATGAAGCCGATTATGTCACCGTTCCGCTGGTGGCGGAAAGGCCGGCGAAGTACAAGCCGGGGGAGATCCCGCGTCTGGTAAACCAGCTCAGAAAGGAGATGAAGCGGGCCGCGGACAATCTCGAGTTCGAGAAGGCGGCGGAGCTGCGCGACCGCATCCGCGACATGGAAGAGCGCGAGCTCGGCCTCAAGGAGCCGCTGGCGGCGCGGGGCGCCTGATCCCTGCGACTTTCTCCTCGACCTCTCGGTCGAACTCTTACCGATAGGAAAAAACCCGCCCCGGTTCCTAATCCTGCGACTGTTGACCAGCCTTATTCCGTCCAAATTCCCGTCAGATAGTTGGCGCTGCAGGCCGGGGCATGGAAATTGCTTCATTGATCGGGCTTGAGGAGGCTGCGCTATGATTATTGACTGGGAGCACCATTATCTGCCGGAGCAGCTGTGGCTGAAGAAGGGCGGGAAGAAGGGGGAGAGGGCGATCTTTTACGAGCATGGCAAGCCGCGCGGCAGCCTGCACCCGGAGCTCTGCGACCCGGAGGAGCACCTGAGGATCATGGATGCGGTCGGCATCGATCTGGCGGTGCTCTCCATGGCGGTGAGCAACGACGATCCCCGGATAGCGTTGGAGGAATGCCGGGTCTGGGATGACGAGGTGGCGCGCCTGGTGAAGAGATATCCGAAGCGGTTCGTGGGATTGGCTCCGGTTCCGCCGCTGGGAGGGGATGGGGCGCTCGCGGAGCTGGACAGGGCGGTGAAAGATCTCGGCCTGGCGGGAACGGTGATCCGTTCGCAGGCGAGCGGTCTGTCGATGGATGCCAGGGAGCTTTATCCTTTTTATGAGAGGGTTTCGAGGTTGGGGGTGCCGGTTTTCATCCATCCGAGCGGGGTGCAGATGGGAATGACTATCCTGAACGCTCCTTATGATCTGTGCCGGAGCGTCGGGCGGGAGCTGGATTTGATCGTAGCGACGACGAGAATCATCTTGAGCGGCGTCCTGGATGATTTTCCGGATCTCCAATTGGTGATCAGTCACAAGGGAGGCGGCATCGCCGCCTTGAAGGAGCGAATCGAGTATCAGATGGGCCACTCAGGGGCCGCCGGCACCCGCCCCAAGGGGACCAGTAATCGCCTGCCCTTCGACACGCACTTCAACAAGATCTATTTT
>JACPDC010000328.1 GCA_016184235.1 Deltaproteobacteria bacterium
AGCAGCTTGAGGAGGAGCGAAAGAAGGCGGCGGAGATTGCCCTCAAGGCGGAACAGGAGAAAAAGAGACTCGAAGAGCTGGCCCAAAAGAGGCTGGACGAGGAAAAGAAAAAGGCGGAGCAGCTGGCGCGTCTCGATCAGGAGAAGAGAACAAAGGCGGAAGAGCTGGCCAGGAAACAAGAAGAGGAGCGAAAGAAAGCAGCCGAGATAGCGCTCAGGGCGGAGCGAGAAAGCAAGAGGCTGGAGGAGGAGAAAAGGAGGGTGGAAGAGCTCGCGCGCCTGGAGCAGGAGAAAAGAAAGAAGGCGGAACAGCTCGCCAGTCTGCCGCCGATGCAGGTCACGATCTCTTCGCCGGCAAACCAGTCGCGGGTGGAGAACGAGAGCATCGGCCTGGCCGGTCTGGTATCCGGCGGCAGGGGAGTCAGCCGGGTCACAGTGGCCCTCAACGGCGCCGAAGTTTCACGCCTGGAGGAGCGCAGCCCGCTCCGCTCCATGCCGGTCAATCTTCCGGTCAAGCTCCGCGAAGGGCAGAACACCCTTGTCGTAACCGCCACCGACGCCGACGGGCTGATTCAGCAGGAGGTGCGCACCGTTCACTACGAGAAGCGCGCGCCTCTCACGGTGGCCTTTCGCTACCCCGAGGACCGCTCGCGCGTGAACGAGGAGACGAGCGTGGTGGCGGCCCTGGTCACCTCAAGCAAGGGGGTGGCCAAGGTCAGCGTAATTCTCAACGGCGCCGAGGTGCATCAACAGAGCGAGCGCTCTCCCCAAAGCTCCGTGGCTGTAACCGCTCCGGTGACGCTTAAGGAAGGGGCGAACGCCATCGTGGTCAATGCCATCGAGGCCGACGGAAACGCCCGGCAGGAGATACGCACGGTATTCTACGACCGGCCCAAGGAAACGGTGGCGGCGCCGAAAAAGCCTCTCCCGGACCCGCCGCGCGAGCGCTGGGCGGTGGTGATCGGCGTCGGGCGCTACGAGAGCCCGGAGGTGCCGAGGCTCCGCTATACGGTGCCGGATGCCGAGGCTATCTACGAGACCCTGATCAAATCCGCCGGCTTCAAGAAAGATCATGTGCTTTTGCTGACGGACCGGAGCGAGAGGAGGCCGACCCTGAGAAATGTCAAGTGGGTGCTCGGGACCTTTCTCGCCCGCTCCGCGAAGAAGGACGACACGGTGATTATTTTCTTCGCCGGTCATGGAGCGCCGGAGGTTGACCAGAGAGGGGTGGAGCGCGACGGCTTCTCGAAATATCTGGTTCCCAGCGACGCCGAGCCGGACGATCTCTACTCGACCGCCCTGCCGATGGACGAGCTCCAGACCATCTTCGCCCGGCTCGAGGCGCAGCGGGTGGTGGTTTTTCTCGACGCCTGCTACAGCGGCGCGGCAGGGGGACGCACCTTCGCCTCGAAGAAAACACGCTCCGCCCACGTCGACGATCTTTTCCTGGAGCGCGCCACCAGTTCCAAAGGGCGGGCGATCATCACCGCGTCGCGGCCATCGGAGGTCTCCATCGAGCTGCCCGACCTGGGCCACGGAATCTTCACCTACTATCTCCTTCAGGGGCTTAAGGGTGCCGCAGATTTGAACCGGGACGGGATCGTCTCGCTCCAGGAGCTTTACGAGTACGTCGAGCGGCAGGTCTCCCAGAAATCGCGCGCCGTGGGGGGAAACCAGCACCCGGTCATGAAGGGGGAGCTGGAGGGGGTCCTGCCACTGGTGAAGGTAAGCGCAAAGTAAGCGGCATTTTCCGCCGGATATCCTCCAAGGAGAAACAAAATGAGCGGTGAAAGCCCGATAGGCGAGATTAAATTTCGCATCCGCCACACCATGCTGCCGGTAAGCGATCTTGATCGCACGATCGATTTTTATACCCGGCTTTTCGGCATGGACATCATGCGGATGCGCGAGCGGCCGGGAGAACGGGTGGGCTATCTGGGCTACGGCAGCGAGGACGATGGCCCGGCGCTCGAGCTGATCCAGAGCGGCGCCCCTGGCGGGCATGTGAGAATGGCCCCCTGGGCCGGCCACGTCGCCATCTTCGTCTCGGACCTCCATAAGCTGTGCGAGACGTTGAGGAGGGAGGGAGTAAAGTTTATCCGCGAAGCCCAGGCAGTCCGGCCCGGCAGCCCGGACCTCGTCGCCTTTATCCAGGACCCCGACGGCTACACCCTGGAGCTCACCGAGCGCCACTCGCGCACCGGCCCGCCCTTAAAAGAGAATAAATAATATAAGCCGCTTGCCTATTGCAATTCTGCCCTGTTTTACGCGAAACTAATCTCGGCTGGGTTCCTCGATCCGGTCACATCCTCGGTTCTGCATCATGGCCCGGACTGGTCTCCCCAGCCGGGCTTTTTGTTTGGCAACCCAGGAAGAACGCTTAAGTGAACCTGAGGCTTAGATGATCGTCGGAGTACCTGTCGAGTCTTATCCGCAGGAGCGGCGCGTCGCCCTGGTACCCGCGGTCGTGCCGGTCTTGACCAAGATCGGCATGCAGGTCCTCGTGGAACATGGCGCTGGCGAGAAGGCAGGTTTTCCCGATACTGCGTACGAGCAACAAGCCGCCAAGATTGCGGTTGATAGACCTCGCCTTTTCTCCGAAGCGGATATCATCGTTAGAATCCATGGCATGGTGGCGAATTCTCCCGTTCGTAACGCCGATCTGGAGCTCCTCCGTTCAGCTCAGGTTGTCTTAGGACTTCTAGACCCTTTAGCGAACCCCGAGTCTATAAGGGAGCTTGCGGCAACGGGCGTCACGGCTTTTGCTTTGGAATTACTCCCCCGCGTTAGCCGGGCGCAATCCATGGACGTTTTGAGTTCCATGGCGACTGTCGCAGGGTATAAGGCCGTCCTTCTGGCTGCAGGCTTACTGCAGAAAATGTTCCCTATGATGATTACCGCGGCCGGAACTATTACTCCCTCTCGCGTCCTCGTGATAGGGGCGGGAGTGGCGGGGCTTCAAGCCATCGCTACCTCACGCCGCTTAGGCGCCATAGTGCAGGCGTACGATGTCCGGCCGGCTGTCAAGGAACAGGTGGAAAGCCTGGGCGCGAAATTCGTCGAATTAGGGCTGGAAACCGAGCAAGCAGAGACTGCCGGTGGATACGCTAAGGCTATGGATGAGAACTTTTACCGCAGGCAGAGGGAGATGATGATGCGCCTGCTGGCAGACCATGACGTCGTTATCACCACCGCGGCGGTTCCGGGAAAAAGAGCTCCCGTTTTAATAACTCAAGAGATGGTCAAAGAAATGCGCGTTGGATCTGTCATCGTCGATTTAGCCGCCGAAACCGGGGGAAACTGCGAACTCACCAAGCCTGGAGAGACGGTCGAGGCCGATGGGGTCTCCATTATGGGACCCGTGAACCTTCCCTCCACCATTCCCTACCACGCCAGTCAAATGTACGCACGAAACATCGCCGCCTTCCTTCAACTGCTGGTGAAGGATGGCAAGCTCTACTTGAACTTCGACGACCAGATCATTCGGGAAACTTTGGTCGTTCATAACAGGGTAGTAATGAACCCGCGTGTGCGGGAACTACTGGCACCTTAAACTACCGGAACGCCAAGCAATTCATCTATTTTTGTCGTGGCGTTCTCTGCTCCGGGCGGCGCATAGATCGAGCTATGACAACGGAACTCGAAATCGGGCTCTACGTATTCATGCTGGCCGGATTTCTCGGCTATCACATCATCACACGCGTTCCGCCGTTACTCCATACGCCCTTGATGTCCGCCACGAACGCGATCGCAGGGATTTCACTCGTTGGATCGCTGGTGGTCGCGGGAGCCGACTACGGCACTTTCAGCACGATCCTCGGCTTTATCGCGGTAACCTGTTCCTCGACAAACGTGGTGGGCGGCTTTTTGATCACGGACCGGATGCTGAAAATGTTCAAGACAGCGAAGGATCAAGCAGCTCAGCGCCACCGGTTTCAATTCGACCCCAAAATGCTGCTGGCCTTGCCTGTGCTCGTCGTCGGCGGGCTGGTAGTTATGTATTCCTATGAGCAGCTGAGCGAGGACCCCGGCCATTGCCGCCGTGATGTTCTTGCGACGCATGCGTTGAAGTATTTCTATATACTCTCGGCGGCTTTGTTCATCCTGGGATTAAAAGGGTTGAGCTCCCCCAGATACGCCCGCAAGGGCATGTTTGCGGCGGAGTTGGGCATGTTAATGGCCGTCGCGGGAACCCTGTTCCACCACGAGATCGTCACTTATAAATGGATCATCATCGGCATCTTCATCGGCTCCGTCATC
>JACPDC010000329.1 GCA_016184235.1 Deltaproteobacteria bacterium
GGCCGTCGAAAGCCACTTGTTGAAATACTTTTGAATGATAGGGAGCGGAATTTTTCCCGCGCGAACAATGCGCGTCAAGCCGGTATTTCCGGTAAACATATGGAAAAACTCTTCCTTCAACATTGCCGCCACGCTTTGGGCTAACGGGGCAAAAGAGGAATGGCTCAACATGGTGAGTTGGTATTTCCCGTCCCGGTCGACAAATTGGGTGTAGGTAAAGAAATCGAGCCAATTTTTCACCGGCTCATTGAAAGAACCCAAAAGCCTGTTGCCTTGGAAAGCCCGGCGCTCCAGGAGCTTTTGCGCCTCGAGCTTGCCGGAGTCGCCGAAATAGCTCACCAGGAGATAGCACATTTGCCAGCCGTGGCGCATCTCCTCGCTGTTGACCCGAATCAAGGACTGGCGGTCGTAGTCCGTAGGCGCGGTGTCCAAAAGGTTCTTTTGCTGTTCGACCGAGGCGAATTCGGTGTCAGCCTGGTAGACGATCAAGTTCAGCAAGGCATCGCGAATGGACTGGTTGGGGATCTGCTCTACCCGCTGCCATTTGGTCTGGCTCTTGAAGTCGCCGAACTCTATCTCCGAGTGATGCAGCTCGCCCAGCTTGGTCTCGAATTTGTAGTCGTCCAAAAGGGCAGAGTCGTAGCCGATATCCTTTTGCCACTCCTGGAAGTGGCTGATCCAGTCGTCAAAAGTGGAAATCTTGCTCATGGGGGGTTCCTTTCTATAACGATTTGTTCGAACGATCGTTAGAAAGCATACCCGATCAGGATTAGAAAATCAACCCTAAGCGCCCCCCCACCTCTGATAGCCGCTCCGGCCATGCTAGTGGTAAAGCTCCATGAGTTCCACCATGCCTAAGTCGCGCATCTGCTCGAACAGGTATCTTTTGATCTCCCCGACGGTGTCCATTTGCAGGACAATTTGGGTGGATGCCTTAGCTGCTCGATAAGTTACTGAACGTATGACCTTTTTCACCACTGGGATGAAAAGGGATCCCATGCTGAATTCCTCCAGTCCCATACCCAGGAGCAGCAGCGTACAGAGAGGGTCCCCGGCCATCTCGCCGCACATGCCTACCCGTTTGCCGGCTTTTTTGGCTGCCTCGATGACATGCATCAAAGCCGAGAGCACCGCCGGGTGGAGCGGCTCGTAAAGTCCCGCCACCTTCCGGTTGCTCCGGTCCACAGCCAAAATATACTGGATGAGGTCGTTGGTACCGATGCTCAAGAAATCGACTTCGCGCACGATGCGGGACGCCAGCTGCACGACAGAGGGGACCTCCACCATGATCCCCAATTCCATCTGGTGGTCGAACGGGATCTCCTCGCGCGTCAAATCTTCTTTAACCTCGGCGAGGATCTCTTTGACCTTCAGTATTTCTTCCAGGCTCGATACCATGGGAATCAGCAATCGGACGCGGCCCAACGCGCCCGCCCTCAAGACGGCGCGGAGCTGGGTTTTGAAGATCTCGGTCACGTCCAACGAGATCCGCACAGAGCGCCAGCCCAGGAAAGGGTTCGGCTCGGAGGTCGCGCGCCGAACGTAGGCGGGGTACTTGTCGGCTCCTATGTCGAGGGTGCGGATGGTTACGGGTTTTCCTCCCATCCCCTCTACGACGCGGCGGTAGAGCGCGTACTGCTCCTCTTCGCCGGGAAAATCGCGATGAGCCAGAAATGGGATTTCGGTGCGGTAAAGCCCGATCCCCTGGGCTCCATGGAGCTGGGCAAAAGCGATATCGCTCAACAGGCCGACATTGGCATACAGCGCCACCCTGTGCCCGTCTTGGCTTTCCGCCGGGAAATCCCGGATCCCGTCCAGTTCCCGGTTAAAGGCGCGGTATTCTCGCTCCAGGCGCTCGTATTCGCGCGTGACCTCATGGCCGGGGTTGATGTAGATGACCCCGGAATTCCCGTCGACAATGAGCGAATCGCCCTGGCGAACGTTGTCCATGAGCCCGTCCACCGCGACCACGCTGGGAATTTCAAACGATTTGGCCAGAATCGAGGCGTGCGATGTTACACCGCCGGTTGCGAGGACGATGCCGCGGAAATGATCCCCCTCGAGAAGCGTCAGGTCCGCCGGCGAGATATCGTCCGCCACGAGAATAGCCTCCTTGGGAAGATGCACCCGTTGTTCGCTGATCCCCGAAAGATTTTCCAGCAGCCTCTGGGCCACGTCTTTCACGTCCGCGGCCTTTTCTCTCAGATATTCGTCTTCGATCTGCACGATGGAATTGAGATGGTGCTCGAAGGTGCTGCTGACGGCGTACTCGGCCGTATAGCCTTCCTTGCGGATTTTTCCCTCTACCTGCTCGAGGATTGCCGGATCCTCCAGGATCATGCGCTGGACGTCGAAGAGGGCCCCCTCCTCTCTGGAGATCAGGTTGGTCATGCGCTGCTTGAAATTGCTGATCTGCTCGATCCCTCGCTCGACCGCGGCCCGGAACCTTTCCATCTCCCTGGTGCGGTTTCTGGCGCGCTCTTTTTTGACGGAACTCAGATCCAGCCGCGGCTTCAGCACGTAGGCCGTGCCGCGGCCGAAGCCGGGCGCCACGGAGAGACCCGGCAACCGGCCTCTCCATTTGTGTCCCGCCCCGCGTTCCACTCGCTCGCGGCGACGCCCTTCGTAGGAGCGGAGCTTCCTCAGCGCGTCCACCATGCGCTTATGGTATTCTTTGCGTTCCCGTTCTTTGTCCTTGAGGGTGTCCAAAAGGCGCGCCTGAATCATGATGCTGGAGACCTGGGCGGAGATGGTCTTGAGCAGGCGGATCTCGTCGCGCGAAAACTCGCGGCGGCGCGAGGTCTGGACCACCAGGACTCCCAAAGGATTCCGCCGCTCGATCAGGGGCACCCCGAGGAAGGAATGGAAGCGCTCCTCGCCTGTCTCAGGAAAATATTTGTAGCGGGGGTGCGCCAGGGCGTCCACCACCATGACGGGGCTCATCCTTTCGATGACCAGGCCGGTCAACCCCTCGTTGACGCCCATGGAGACCTTTCCGACCGATTCCTGGTCCAAACCCATGGTGGCGCACAGGGTAAGACGGTTCTTCTGCCGGTCGTAGAGGTAGAGAGAGCAGACCTCCGTTTCCATGCGCCCGGCGACAATGGTCACGATGTTCTTGAGAGTCTCTTGCAGGTCCTGGGAGTGCGCGATCAGAGTGCTGATATCCTCCAGGATCATCAGGTGGGGAACGCTTGTCTTCACAGATGTTCTTGCCTTTGCCATAGAAGGAAATTTATTCTAAGCGGATTCAGAGACAAAATACAAATGTCGTCTCTGACTGTGCCCGCACCGTGCGGATTCTACTGCGTCTGGAGGACGAGCCGTCTTCCCACACGCGGCTGGACCCTCTCGCGCGGGGGAAAGTATCCGGGGATTTTCTGCCCGCAGGGGCAACGATCTCCGACGAGGTGATACTCCAGGAGATCGTGCCAGGAGCGGCGGATCAGGACGCGACTGCAGCCGGGGCAGGTGGTAGTCTGTCCCTCGTCATCGAAAACGTTTCCCACGTAACAGTATTTAACGCCGGCCGAGAGGGCGATCTGGCGCGCGCGCCTTAGGGTGGCAGCCGGAGTCCTGGGCTTGTCCGTCATCTTGAAGTCGGGATGAAAGGCGGTGAAGTGGAGGGGTAGGTTGTCCCCCAGGTTTTCCAGAATCCAGGCGCACATTCGCTTGGTCTCTTCCGGGTCGTCGTTTTCGCCCGGAATCATGAGGTTGGTGATCTCGAACCAGACGTCGGTTTCATTCTTGAGCCACCGGAGGGTATCCAGCACCGGTTCGAGGTGCGAGAAGGTCAGTTTATGATAGAAGCGCTCGGTAAAGCCCTTGAGGTCGACGTTGGCGGCGTCGATATAGCGGTAAACCTCGGGGCGGGCCTCCGGAGTGATATAGCCGGCTGTTACCATGACGCTCTTCAGGCCGGCCTCGCGGGCGATGCGGGAGATATCGATCACGAACTCGCCCCAGATAACCGGGTCGTTATAGGTGAAGGCGATGCTCGGCGCCTTGTGCGCCAGAGCCATGCGCACGATCTCTTCGGGACCGGCGCTCAGGCTGCCGGCATCATCCAATTGAGCCTTGCTGATGCTCCAGTTCTGGCAGAAACGGCATCCGAGATTGCAGCCCGCGGTGCCGAAGCTCAACACGCCGGTGCCGGGGAGAAAATGGTTGAGCGGTTTTTTCTCTATCGGATCGATGGCGAAACCGGTCGACTTGCCGTAGCCCAAGGAGTAAAGCTTGCCG
>JACPDC010000330.1 GCA_016184235.1 Deltaproteobacteria bacterium
TCCATCAACGCGACATCGTTGATGTTCGGCACCTTGGAGCAGCCGATTCCCTGATCCACCCAGCGAACCACATAGCCCAGGATGCCCTGCGCGTTGTTGTCCAGCTCGCGTTGAATCTCCTCGGGCTTCAATTCCCGGTCCAACAGCGGCGGCGTCAGGATACTATCCAGACTGGCGCGGCCTCTCTTGGCCAGCTCCGCCTGCCTCTTGGCGACATTGACGTAGTGATAGTGGAGGGCATGGAGCGTCGCCGCGGTCGGCGACGGCACCCAGGCGGTATTCGCGCCGGCCTGCGGATGGGCAATCTTCGTCCTCACCATCTCGCGCATCTCATCCGGCATTGTCCACATCCCCTTGCCGATCTGGGCCTTCCCCCGAAGCCCCGCCTCGATGCCGATGTCCACGTTCCAGTCTTCGTAGGCCTTGATCCACGGCTGGGCCTTGATCTCCTCCTTGGGAAGCATCGCGCCCGGTTCCATGCTGGTATGGATTTCGTCGCCGGTCCGGTCCAGGAAGCCGGTGTTGATAAAAACCACCCGCTCCTTTGCCGCCCGGATGCATTCCTTCAGGTTGACGGTGGTGCGCCGCTCCTCGTCCATGATCCCGATCTTTATTGCGCTTCAAGCCCAGAGCCTTTTCCACCCGTTGGAACAGCTCGATCGTGGCCGCCACCTCTTCCGGCCCGTGCAGTTTGGGCTTGACGATGTAGACGCTCCGCTTCTTGCTGTTGGTGTACTTCCCCTTGCGCTTGAGGTCATGGATCGCGGCCAAGACCGTCACCATCGCGTCGAGAAAGCCTTCGGGGATTTCCTGCCCATCCTCTGTGGTTACGGCGTCCGTGTACATGTGAATCCCGACGTTGCGCACGAGCAGCAGGCTTCTCCCCGGCAAGGTAAGCTTCCCTCCGGTCGGCGTGATGAAGGTTTTATCCGCGTTCAACCTTCGCGTCATGGCACGGCCGTTTTTTTCAAAGGTCGTCTCCAGCGTCCCTTTCATGATGCCGCACCAGTGGCGGTAGACCGTTGCCTTGTCCGCGGCATCCACGGCGGCGACCGCATCCTCGCAGTCTTCAATGGTCGTGATCGCCGCTTCCAGCAACACGTCTTTCACGCCCGCCGGGTGCGTCTTGCCGATGGGATGGCTTCGATCGATCTCGATCTCGATGCGCGCGCCGTTGTTGCTCAGGAGGATGCCTGTCAACTCGCCCTCTTCCGCCTGATAGCCGAGAAACTTGCGCCCGTCCGCCAGCCCCACGCTGCCGCCGTCCTTGAGCGCGGCGGCGAGTTGTTTCTTGCGGCCGGCGCGCCTGAGGTGAAACCGGGTCACATCGGAAAAACTTCCCCGCTTGAGCCCGATGACTTTGTCTAAAAAATCTTCCGTGTAGGCGATGACCTTGGCGCCGCGCCTGGGATTGTACGACTCCCCCTTTTCCGCGCCGCCCTCCTCCGGAATCACGTTGGTGCCGTAGAGCGCGTCGTAGAGGCTCCCCCAGCGCGCATTCGCGGCGTTCAACGCGTAGCGGGCGTTATCGAGAGGCACCACCAGCTGGGCGCCGGCGATCTCGGTGATTTCGGGATCGACGTTGGCGGTAGCCGCCTGGAAATTCTTGCCTTCGGGGACCAGGTAGCCGATCTCTTCGAGAAATGACTTGTATTCTTCCCGGTTGAAGGGCCGGCCTTTCCGCGCCGAATTCCACCGGTCGATCCGCCTTTGCAGGAGATCGCGCTTTTCCAGCAGCGCGCTATTCTTAGGCCCCAGATCCCGCACGATCGCGCCGAGCGCCTTCCAAAAGCGATCGGCGTTCACGCCCGTGCCGGGCGCGATCTCGTCGCGCACCAGACGATACAGGGTTTCATCCACCTTGAGATCGCCGATGAGAACCGTATTGGCCATGAGCTGTTCCTCGATGGTGAGGCAGCGGGTTATCCTGGCTCGGTGGTAAGCCGGCGCAGGGCCTCGGCGTATTTTTCCTGCGTTTTGCGCACGACCTCCGGCGGCAGGTTCGGCGGATTTGCCGGATCCCAGCGGCTCTCTATCAGATAGTCCCGCACGTACTGCTTGTCGAAGCTTTCGGGCGCCCTGCCCGGCCGGTATCCCTCCGCGGGCCAAAAACGGGACGAGTCCGGAGTCAGGAGCTCGTCGATCAGGATCACCTGTCCGCCGACCACGCCGAACTCGAGCTTGGTGTCCGCGATGATGATCCCGCGGGCCTCCGCCATCTCCCGGCCGCGGAGATAGACGGCGATGCTGACGTCGCGCATCTTCTCGGCCCTTGTCCTGCCGACCTGATCGACCATCCGGGCGAAGGTGATGTTCTCGTCGTGCTCGCCCACCGGCGCCTTCGTCGAAGGAGTGAAAATGGGCTCCTCGAGCCGGGAGGCCTCCGCCAGCCCTTTGGGCAAACTGATGCCGCAGACCGTCCCGCTGCCGGAGTATTCCTTCCAGGCCGAGCCGAAAAGGTAGCCGCGCACGATGCACTCAACCGGCGCCGGGGCCGCCTTTCGGACCAGCATGCTCCGGCCTTCGAGCCGGTCCCGGTAGCGCTGACACGCGGCGGGGAACTTAGCGGCATCCGTCGCCAGCAGGTGATTCGGGCATAGGTCCCGCATCGCCGCGAACCAGTGCACGGAAAGGGCCGTCAGGATCTTCCCCTTGCCGGGGATCTCGGTCGGCAGCACCACATCGAAGCAGGAGATGCGGTCCGTCGCCACCATCAGCAGATCATCCCCCACGGCGTAGACGTCCCGCACCTTTCCCTGCTTGAAGAGGGGCAACCCGGCGATCAGAACTTGCTCCATAATCGCCGGCGGCTCTACTTAAAGAACTTGCTCACCCGCTCCATGGCGTCCTCGGGGACCTCGTTGCGCTTGGGAAAGTCCCCCTTGAGCGGCTTCGTGGCATCGATGATGGCCACGGTGTCGCCGAGCCAGCCGCGGAAATTCTGCACCTTGCGGATGATCTCCAGGTCCTTGTCCCAGTGGGTCCTCGTGCCGACCGCCCACAGAACCTCTCTCTCGTTGAACACGTCGACGTCGTCATCCACGACGACCGCCAGCTTCAGGTTGGGCATCTCGACGAAGGCCTGCATCGCCGCCTTGTTGGGATCGTTATCGAATTCCTTCTTGATCGAGATGTAGCAGATGACGCGGGCGCAGCCCGACGCCGGCAGGTGGATCGCCTTGAGCCCGGGGACGTTCTTCTTGACGACGTTGAACACGCTCCCCTCTTTGGGTATGCCTCCCAGGTTCCAGTGGTCCATCTGGCCCGGCCAGAAATCCTCGACGATGGCGTTTTTCCGGTGCGTGATCGCGGTCACCTCGAGCACCGGCACCTTCATCTCGATCTGGTAATAGCCCAGGATCTCGCCGAAGGGATTTTGCTGCTCGCGCACGTGCGGCGGGACCTCCCCCTCGATGATCACCTCGGCGTCCGCGGGGACGAGAAAATCCTCTCCCCAGGTCTCCGAAGGGGTGAGCCGCAGAGGCTCCTGGAGAAACGCCGATGCGGTCGCGTAATCGTTGTTTCCGTACGGCGTCATGCAGCAGCAGGAGAGAAAAAACGCCGGATGGTGGCCCAAAACGACGATCACGGGGGCCCGTTTGTTTTTCTTCTCGTACTCCGTAGTCATCGCCTCGAGATGGTGGTGGGCATGGGCCGAGAAGCTCATCCTCCTCGGCTCGTAGTACATGTTCTTGGTAAAGGTGATGTCGTAAAAGCCGTTGTCGATGCTCTTCATGACGCAGGCCATCGTGAGATAGGGGCCGGCGTCATCCTTCTGGTGCATGCCTATAGGGAGAATTCTCAAATCGGCCTGCGAGCCTTTGAGCACCACCTCCTTGCAGGGCGCCTTGGCCTTGGCGATGGTCTCGGTCTCTCCCTTTTGGAGCTCGCGCCGGGCCACCTCAAGGCTCAGCTCCATATTCGATTTCAGCTCGCCCATGCCCAGCCCGTCGGCGCAGAACTGCCGGGTGATCCAGGGGTTGTAGAAAAGCGGAAATGCCGAGGGCTGGCCGTTCAGCGCCGGGACGTTCTCGAACAGGACCATTTTCTGCTCGCCCCGCTGATCCAGGTGCTTGAGGTAGGCGATGGTCTCGTACCGATTCGAGTCTATTCTGTCTTTGACCCGGATCACCGATCCCGGCCTTTTCTTCTCTTCCAGGGCGATAAAGCCCGGCAGGTCTTTGCTCATGTAAGATCTCCTTTGCTTTTTTTGCTGACGAACTTCGCTTCCATAGCCGCTTCACGGCTGTCTTGACCGGTCCCGGTGGCCATACCTCTTCCTAAGGTAGAGAATTCCCGCGAGAACAAAAACAAGCACCGCGCTGAATCCCAGCGCCGAATCGACGACGACCCCGGTCCACCACTGGGATTCCGTCGGGACCACTGCGAGCGCCTTGCCCGTTGTCGCTCCATCGCCGGCGCCTTTGGCCGCATATTCCCCGCCTTGGCTCATCGTCGCTCACCCCGTAATAACCGCAGCGCTGCCCTGCCACTGCTTCGCGGACTCATCCCGAAAACCGAATTTCCTTCTTCTTTAAACGTAAGTCAACCCCTTCGGCAAGCTCAGGGTTGACGGTGAGCGAAATACGAACAATGAGTCGAACCGTCAATAGCCCTCCCCCTCCTTACGAGCCCTCGGGGAACGCGCTCTCGGCTGCGGCCGATAGACCTCTGCTTAAACCGAAGCTTTCCAGTCGGACGTCCGCAGCCTCACTCGCGCTCCCCTCGGTC
>JACPDC010000331.1 GCA_016184235.1 Deltaproteobacteria bacterium
AGGCGGCCGTAGCCGCTCTTCGGCTGGCGCACGTGGAGTCTTTTCATGATCTCCCAGGCCTGCGCCACGCCGGGGTGAAGCACCGGCACGCCGAGGTCCTGCTCGAGCATTTCGATGATGTCGAGGATGCGGAGTTTCCCCCCTTGAAAATAGATCCCCTCGGCACCGGGATGCTTGAGAAAGGCCTTCTTCACCTGGGCGTAGATCTCCCTCGACGAGAGTTTGCCGATCTCCTCCCACGGGCCCGGCAGCTTCTCCAGAGCGAGAACTTCAAAGCCGGCATCGGTAAAGTACCGGGCGACGATCGAGGTGTCTTCGAAGTCGTAGCCGGCGCCGACGAATTTTCTGATCTTTAACGCCCTCATCCCCTCGACCTGGCTCCGCCCCGAGGTCGAGATCGGGATGTTGAAGCGCTTCTCCCACTTCTCAATCAGCTCCTGCTCGCCTCGGTAGCCCAGCAGCATGAAAGGGGGCGTTCCCGCGGCCTGGATAAAATCGACTTTGTCCCCGGCGAGCTCGGCGATCTTCTCCTCGTAGAGCGGGATCGCGGAGCGGAACTCTTCGATCCGGCCGTGGCGGATATTGTTGAAGAGCGGGATGACTCCGATCCCCTCGGGCAGCATTCGGATCAGCTCTTCCAGCGAGCCCGATCCCCGGGTCGGCTTGATCATCCCCACGGTCCCGCGCCAGTTTGCGTTGGCCATAGTTTTTGCCTTTTTCAGCCAGAGGCTGATCCGCCTTGGGCGGAGCCTTTTGCCTTTTTACTTTTTACTTTTTACTTTCTCCTACCCTGAGCTTTGGCATCACATCCCGCGCAAACAGCTCCACCGAACGCAAAGATTCGGCCAGAGAGAGATCGCCGAAGGCGAACTGCCCGACTAAATAGGTGGCCTGCGATTCGGCAAGCTGCGCCTGCAGAAAGGCGCCCACTTTTTCCGGGCCGCCGGCGATTCCCAGGCCGGCCTTCATGAGCCCGTCGAAATCCGCCGGCCGCGGGTGCGCCGGACCGCCGCCATATATGCGGAATAGATGGTAGAAGCTCCGGTGCCACACCGGGTAGGCCCGGCGCGCGCTTGCGATCGCCTCCGCGTCGCTATCGGCGACGACGATGAAACGGCTGATCCCGATCTTCGGCATTTTCTCGCTGTCTCCCCGCCTCTCGCGCCAGACCCGGCGGTAGCGGTCGGCGAACGCGCGCGTCTCCCCGGCCGAGTCCAGGCTCACGACATGGAGACCGCCGCGGGCGGCCCGCTCCGCGCTGTCGACGGAGTGGACGCCGTACCAGACCGGCGGGTGCGGCTTTTGCAGCGGCTCGATCTCGATCGGAACGTTATCGAAGGAGAAGAACTCGCCTCGAAAATCGAGCCTCTTCTCGGCGAGGCCCTTAAGGATCATCTCGACCGCCTCCGCGTAGATCCGCTGCGCCTTGGCGGGATCCTGTCCGTACAACGCGATCTCGACGGGCGAGGAGCCCCGGCCGAAGCCGATCTCGAGACGGCCGCCGCTCAACTGATCGAGCATGCAGATCTCCTCGATCAGCCGCAGCGGATGGTGCAGCGGCAGCGCGTAGACCAGCGGCCCGAAGCGGAGCCGCCGGGTGCGCTGGGCGACCGCGGCGAGAAAGACGCTCGGCGACGGAGCCATGCCGAGCGGGGTCGAGTGATGCTCCGCGACATGGTAGGCGTAGAAGCCCGCGCGGTCGTAGGCCTCGATAAGCTTGAGGCGCGACTCGTAAAAGTCGGCGAGCGGCGAATCGCCGCGGTCCAGATGGTCGAATACGCCGAATTCCATGCCTCCGCCGGGTCGGACGTCTGAAATACGAGGGTTTTTACAAGAAAGAAATCACTGCCGGTAGACGGAGTCGATGAAGCCGCTCTTTTCCAGTTGATCGATAAGAGAGTTGTCGACAAAGCTCTCCGGCTTGGGCAGCGGGCCCTTGTCCTTGAATTGGGTCTCGATAAGAAACTGCAGCCCCTTGACCGACGGGCGGGGAACTCTCTGCAGGACCGGCGCATACTCCCGCCAGGTCCCTTCCAGGAGATCCTGGTCCGTGATCTTGCCGTACTTCGCGAACACCCGCTTGCTGAATTCCCTGTCCGTCTTGTAGCGGTGCACGCCGCGGATGAACGCCTTCATGAAGCGCAGCGCGGTGTCGCGCTCCCGGGCTATAAAAGAGCGCGTGGTGATGACCCCTCCGGTGACGTCCTCGAAGCCCAGGTCCGAGACCTTGATCAGCTCCTTGAAGCCGAGCCTGGCGGCGCTGAGATAAAGCGGAAACGTCATTCCCAAGAGATGAACGGAGCCGGCCTGCAGGGCGGCGAAGCCCTCGGGCTGGCCCCCCATGGGGATAATCGCCACGTCCCTGCCCGGCTCCAGGCCGAATTTCTTCAAGGCCAGGCGCACCACGAAGTCCGACGATGAGCCGAAGGCGCTGATCCCCGCCGTCTTTCCCCTGAGATCGGACGGCTGCCTGATTTCGGGGCGCGCCATCACGTGAAACGAAGAAACATTGGAGGCAGCGGCGATGAGAACCGTGTCGCTCCCCGCGGCCGTGGCCGCAAGCGCGGCGGAGGCGCCCGCGTGAATCATCGGCGCGCTCCCGCCCAGCATGGCCGCCACGATCCTCGTGCTCCCGCCCACGCGCACCAGCTCGATCTCCAGTCCCTCCGCGGCAAAGTAGCCCGCCTCCTTGGCGATCCAGGGAGCGGCCCAGGTGCCGCCGAAACTGGGGTAGAGAAAGCGGAAAAACTGGCCCGCCGCCAGCGCCTGTGACACAGGAGCCGCAACGGAGAAGAGGAGGACAAAAGCCGCCGCCAAAATGATCGATGCGCGCTTCATATCAAAAAAACGCGAGGGTGCGGATCTCGATGCTCTCACGGGCGGGCGCGTCCGGCGGGCTGGTCGGGTCCTCGAAGGCCGCGTGCGCGGTCCAGCGCGCCCGGCCGTCCTTTTCGGAATCGTAGCACTTGAAGACCAGCGCCTCGTTTCTCTGCATGTTCGGGAAATAGAACCAGCGGTGGCCGGGGTTGTAGGTGATGTGGTAGATCTCGCCGACCCGGTCCGGGTATCTCCGCTCGGTCGCGATCATGTCCTTAGGGGCGAGGCTCTCGGCGTCGGCAATCGCGAGCGGCGCGGTTTGCACGGGTCTCCGGATCGGCCGCCATACCTGGATCACCGCAAAGCGGTGTTGCAGAAGCTCCTCCGCCTCGCCGGCGGGAAGGAGATCGCGCACCCGCTGCGGCCCGGACCACTCGGTGTAATCGTTGTGCACCCTGCGGACCGGCTCGCGCACTTTCTTCTCCTCCCGCGTGCTATCGTCCTCGGCGCGCAAGGTATGGTCGAAGACCAGGACCCTGGACGCCCCGCTCGTCTCCTTGACCAGCCGCTCCATCTCCGGGTAGTAGACCAAGCGCAGCTCCGCTTCGTCATAGAAATCCTTGACCTTGGTCTCGTGCTTGATGAAGACAAAGCCTTGCCGATCCAAAGAAAGGCTATCGACCATGGGCCGGCCGTTGTGAACCGTGACCGGCCGCTCTTCGTACCGGCCCCGGTGCTGTATCGGAGTGGTTCCGGGCGCGTTCGAGTGGCTCACCGGCTTCTCTCCCGTATCGACGAGGTACATGAGAGAAGTCTCCACGGAATCGAACGATTCTTCCCGTTTCCCCGGTCTTGCCATGGCCAGTCTCCCTTTCTTTTTTCCGCCCCGGTCGCCCCAGTAGATAGAGCAATTCAAGTCATGGCGTCAAGAGGGAATGGGAGCGAGGGAGGTTGCTGAGCAAGCCCAAAGCATCGAACGTGAACGGCTCAAAGAACCCACTGGCCCATTGCTTTGGGCAGACGAAGCAGCCTCCCGAGCGACTCCTATTGCTTTCGGGGAGCGAGGTAAGTCCCCGAACGAGTTCCCGACGAGGCAAGGGACGAAAGGCAATGGACATTGCCTCTATCTTTAGATAAATCTTAGCGCGTGTCGCCCGATGAATTCATAGCAGAGCTGTGGGGCTACGCCAAAGAAGTGCCGATGGGCGAGCACCCGTGGTTTCAGGGCATTCTGCAGCACCGCTGGACGCGCCGCCAGATCATCCTGGGCGAAGTGCAACACTATCTCAGGGTGCGCACCAACCCTATCTTCTTCGGCTACATCGCCGTCAATGCCGTGACCGACAAGCAATACGGCCTGATGGGGGTGGTGCTGGAAAACTTCATGGAGGAGCTGTCCGGGCCCCG
>JACPDC010000140.1 GCA_016184235.1 Deltaproteobacteria bacterium
CTGGAAAGCTTCGGTTTAAGCAGAGGTCTATCGGCCGCAGCCGAGAGCGCGTTCCCCGAGGGAGCTATTGCATCGATCTTGAGAGACGCCTCCGGCGGTGAGCGCCGCTCCAGGATAGGCAGGCCTCAACCTCCATTGACCGCGGCCGGAAGGCTCTCTTCCCCGAGACGCGTGGGGCCGGAGCCGAGGGCTCGTGTCCAAGATTGATACGGGCGCGTGGATGGTGTTAAGATGCGTCCCAGAGCAACGGTGCGGATGGATCTGGAAAACGACCGCGAAGAGTTGGGGAAGATGGTGGCTTCGCTCAGGCGCCAGGTCGACTGGTGGGAGTGGGCGGGGATTCGGTTTTTGCCCAGGAGTCCAGTTGCCAAGGGCGCGGGTGACGAAAAGGCTGTGGAGGATCTATTGGGGGGAACGGAGGGCGATCTGTTTTCCGACCACGCCGCCGCCTATCGGGCCAGATCTCTACACGAGCTCCGCGCCGCCATCGGCGACTGCCGTCGCTGCAAGCTCTGGTCGGGTCGCACGCACATCGTCTTCGGCGTCGGCAATCCCAAGGCGGCGCTCATGTTCGTGGGGGAAGGGCCGGGCAGAGACGAGGACCTCCAGGGAGAGCCCTTCGTGGGGCGCGCCGGGCAGCTGCTCACGGATATCATCACCAAAGGGATGGGGTTTAAGCGGGAAGATGTCTATATCGCCAACGTGATCAAATGCCGTCCGCCGGAAAACCGCAATCCGGAGCCCGACGAGGTGGAATCCTGCGAGCCGTTTCTCAAGAAGCAGGTGGATCTGGTGCGGCCGAAGATCATCGTTGCGCTGGGCAAATTCGCGGTCCAGACTCTGCTGAGGAGCAAAGTTCCGATCACCCGCTTGAGGGGAGTGTGGCACGACTACCATGGCATAAAGCTGATGCCGACGTTCCATCCGGCATATCTGTTGCGCAATCCGGGAGATAAAAAACTTGTCTGGGAAGACATCAAGAATGTTCTTAAAGAACTCAAGAGCCTCTCTGCTTAGATTTGCCCTTTTCTTTGCTCTGCTGGCTGGCGGTTTCTCGATCATGGCGCAGCAGAAAGAGCCTTCCGTGCCCCGCGTGGATCTGATCGTGATCGACGGCGGGATCAATCCCGCGGTGGATGATTTTATCCGGGAGAGCATCGCGCGGGCGCGCTCCAAAGGGGCCAGGGCGCTGATTATTCAACTCGACACGCCTGGCGGACTGCTGACGTCCACCCGTTCTATCGTCAAGGATATCTTGGGGGCGCCGGTGCCGGTCATCGTTTATGTCGCGCCCAGCGGGGCCGGCGCAGGCTCGGCGGGAGTTTTTATCACTCTGGCCGCCCATATCGCGGCCATGGCGCCCGGAACCAATATCGGGGCGGCCCATCCTGTGGCGGGAGGAGGACAGGAGGTGAAAGGGGTGATGGGCGAGAAGATCGAAAACTTCACAGCCTCTTTCAGCGAGGCGATCGCCGAAAAGCGAGGGCGGAACACCGAGTGGGCCATCCAGGCGGTGCGGCGCAGCGTGTCCATCACGGAGAAAGAGGCTTTAAAGAAGAACGTGATCGACATCGTCGCCAAGGATGTCGACGACCTGCTCAGGCAGGCGGAGGGGAAAAAGGTGGATCTGGACGGCCGGGATCAGGTGCTCTCCTTCGCGGACGCGCGCGTCGAGCGCTTTGAGATGGGGCTGAAGCAAAAGATCCTCAACACGCTTTCAGATCCCAACATCGCCTATCTCCTTCTCATGGCCGGCATCCTGGGTCTCTACATGGAATTTTCGCATCCGGGAGTGATTTTCCCCGGAGTGGCGGGAGGAATCTGTCTGCTGCTGGCCTTGACCTCTTTCCAGATTTTGCCTATCAATTACGCGGGCCTCCTGTTGATGCTGCTCGGGATAGCCCTTCTCATCGGGGAGGCCTTTTTGCCCAGCTTCGGCGTATTGGGAATCGGCGGGGCGATCTCTCTCGGGCTCGGCTCGCTGCTCCTGTTCGATACGGAAAGCTCGGATCTGGTCGTGGATCGCTCGATTATTTTTACTGCCGTTGGCACCCTGAGCGCTTTAATGCTCTTGCTTGGCTACCTTGTCTTTAAGTCGCAGAAGAGAAAGCCGACCCTGGGCTTGGAGGGATTGTTGGGAGAGATCGGCGAGGTGAAGGCGGCGTTGAACCCCACGGGGAAGATATTTGTCCACGGGGAATACTGGAATGCGGAGGGAGACGGAGAGATTGGCGCGGGCGAGAAGGTGCGAGTAGTGGGCGTTGAGGGCATGACTCTCAAGGTCCGGAGGCTGTCGGAGCACCGGGGAGAGAGCTGAGAAAAGGAGGGAGCCATGTTTGGGATTGGACCTGTTGCGACGTTTGTGATCATCGTTGTTTTCCTGCTTATCAGCGGGATCAAGATTTTAAAGGAATACGAACGAGCGGTAATATTCAGGCTGGGGCGGATGGTGGAGCCTCGCGGCCCGGGCATCACCTATGTCATCCCCGTAATCGAGAAGATGATCCGGGTGGACCTGCGCACGGTTACGATGGATATCCCGCCCCAGGACGTCATCACGCGGGATAACGTATCGGTCAAAGTCAACGCGGTTCTCTACTTCAGGGTCCTGGATCCCAACCGGGCGATCAGGGAGGTGGAGAACTATCTCTTCGCCTCTTCCCAGCTGGCCCAGGTGACCCTGCGGAGCGTCTGTGGACAAGGCGAGTTGGACGAGCTTCTCGCCGAGAGGGATAAGATCAACAGCCGCATTCAAGATATCTTGGATAAACAGACCGATCCATGGGGGATAAAGGTCGTGCTGGTGGAGTTGAAACACATCGATCTGCCCCAGGAGATGCAGCGCGCCATGGCCAAGCAGGCGGAGGCGGAGAGGGAGCGGCGCGCCAAGGTCATTCACGCGGAAGGAGAATTTCAGGCCTCGCAGAAGCTGGCGGATGCGGCCGAGGTCATGAACAAACAGCCGATGGCCTTGCAGCTCCGTTTTCTCCAGAGTCTCGTGGAGATCGCCTCCGAGAAAAACTCGACCACGATCTTTCCGGTGCCCATCGATCTGTTGACCCCCTTTATCAAGAAGAGCGAGACCTAGTCCTCGCCCGGCTCGGAATATCAGATTGCAGATCTCAGATTTCAAATTTGGGATCTGCAATCTCCAATGCTCGGTCATCCACCTTATGGAGCTCAAGGAGTTCATGTACGAGCTTCCCGGCTCGTTGATCGCGGCTTATCCGGCCAGCGCCCGGGCCGAGGCTCGCCTCATGGTCGTGAATAGGGCCACGGGGGAGCTGGCCCACAGCCGTTTTTCCTCCCTGGATGAATTCCTGCGCGCCGGCGACCTGCTGGCGCTGAACGACACCAGGGTAGTGCCGGCCCGGCTGCGGGGGCGAAAGGAAAGCGGGGGAAAGGCGGAGGTGCTTCTCCTCGAGCCTTTTCCCAATTGGCCAGGCTTATGGATCGCCCTTGTGGACTCCTCGAAGAGGCCACAGGTGGGCAGCCGGATATTTTTCGCCGAAGGGTTCTCCGCAAAGGTGCTCGGCGAGATAGGCAGGGGCCGATACGGGCTATGGTTCCGTTACGAGGGGGATTTTATGGAGCAGCTCTCAAAGCTGGGCGAGCCGCCGCTGCCTCCGTACGTGCAGCGGGGCCGCGATCCCGAGCCGTTTGATTGGGAGCGCTACCAGACGGTCTACGCCTCCAGTCCGGGCGCGGTGGCGGCGCCGACCGCCGGGTTTCACTTTACGCCGGAGCTGCTGGAGCGGCTCAAGTCGCAGGGCGTGGAGGCGGCTTTTTTGACTTTGCACGTGGGACCTGGCACCTTCCAACCTGTGCGCCAAGAGGTAGTCGAGCGGCACCACATGGAAGGAGAACGGTACCTTTTGAAAGCTGAAGCCGCGGAGAAGATCGATGGGGCAAAAAAAGGCGGCAGGAGAGTCGTCGCCGTCGGCTCCACGACCACGCGGGCCCTGGAGTGGATAGCGAGGCGCAAGGGCAGGGTGGAAGCGGACGAGGGCATCGCGCGCCTCTTCATCCGCCCGGGAGACCCTTTCCGGGTCCTCGACGGGCTCATCACCAACTTTCATCTCCCGGGCTCTACGCCGCTCATCCTGGTCGCCGCATTCGCCGGCCTGGATCTGGTCCGGCGCGCCTATCAGGAGGCGATCCGGTTCAAGTACCGCTTTTACAGTTATGGAGATGCGATGCTGATT
>JACPDC010000141.1 GCA_016184235.1 Deltaproteobacteria bacterium
GATATCAAGCAGGTCAAGAGTCTGGCGATCAGCCGCTTCGCCAGCAATGCCGATTTCGCCGGCCGGTTTCTGATCGAGCGCTCGGGGCTGAAGCCCGACGCCGATGTCGCTTTCCTACAATTCGGCAATCAGTCGAACCGGCTGGCGGCTATCGAAACCGCGCGGGCCGACGCGGCGATCGTGACGCCGCCGATGACGCTCCTGGCGAGAAAAATGGGCTTCCCCCTGCTTCTCGACTCCTCCAAGCTCGGCATCCCCTATTCCAGTCTCATGTTCGTGATGCGGAAATCCTATATAGCGAAAAACCGGGAGGATGTGCGCAACTACGTCAAGGCCATGATCGAGGGAATTCACTACTACAAGGCAAACAAGGAGTTCAGCCTGAAGGTCCTCTCCAAGTACATGAAGGTGAGCGACCGGGAGGTGCTCGAGGAAAACTTCCGCGAATACGACTTCCCACTGAAGCCCTATCCGGCCAAAGACTACTTCGAGCTTCCCATTCAAGAAGTCGCGAAGAAAGATTCGAGGGTCCTCAAAGAAAACCCCGAGCGCTTCACCGACTCCTCTTTCATCAAAGAACTGGACGAAAGCGGCTTTATCGACAAGCTGGCCAAAGAATACGGCCTGAAGTAGTTGGGAGACTCGCATGTCCCAGAGCTGCCGCGGGGCAACGTTAGTCCAGCCTGAGAAGATCGAGATCCGGGAATATCCGATTCCGGATGTTCCGCCGAACGGCGGGCTCGTGGCCGTGGAGAGGGCCGGGGTGTGCGGCACCGACGTCAAGTATTTGCACGGCAAGATCGAGCTTCCCCTGCCGGTCATCCTCGGACACGAGATCCTCGGACGGGTAGTAAAGCTCGGCCGCGAGGCGGCCGCGATCCACGGCCTCCAAGAGGGCGATCGGATCATTCTCAAAGGCGCGCTCGGCTGCGGGCGCTGCGCCGACTGCCGGCGCGGGGCGGCGAGGTTCTGCCGGAAGCGCACGAACTACGGCGGCAGAACCACCTGCGCCAAACCTCCGCACCTCTTCGGCGGCTTTGCCGATTATATCTATCTCCCGCCCGATGCCCTCGCCACCAAAGTCAGCGACCGGCTGCCGGCGGAGGCCGCGGTCCTGATCGGCGCCGTCATGGCCAACGGCTTTCAGTGGGCCGTGCGCCAGGGAGGGGTGAAGATCGGAGACTTCGTGCTTATCCAGGGACCCGGGCAGCAGGGTCTGGCCTCAGCCTTCGCGGCGCGCCAGGCCGGAGCGGCGCGGGTCTTTATCTCCGGGATCGGCAGGGACGCTGAGCGACTCGCCCTGGCGGAACGCTTCGGCGCCCACCGCACCATCAACGTCGAGAAAGAGAACGTCGCGGAGGTGGTGCGGAACGAGACCGGGGGCGCCATGGCGGACGTGGTGGTGGACGTCTCCGGCAGTCCCAAGGCGATCCAGACCTCCGTGGAATGCGTAAGACGCCAGGGCACGATCGTACTCGGGGGTTTAAGCGGAGACAGCACGGCAACTCCCATGCTGCTGGATAAATTGGTCTGGGGAGAGATCCGGCTGCAGGGAGTTTTTACCGCCGACAACGGCGCCACCGAGGCGGCGATGCGGCTGGTGGAAGCGACCGGGTTTCCGGTCGAGGAGATGGTAAGCCATGTCTTTCCTATCGAGGAAACCGAACGATGCATTCGCGCCGTGGGCGGCGAAATAGCGAATCTCTACCCCATCAAGGCGCTGATCAAACCGTAAGGCAATAAGCAGACAGTCGTGCCTGATACAACGCCCCCTTTTCGCATCCAGCGCTTTCGTGGTAATGTCCGGCCGGCTTGCGATCCGGAGCCAAGGAGGCCGCTTCCTATGCGCGCGCGAATCAGAAGAGTCTTGTCCGTTGCCGCTCTCGCCTTTCTTCTTGCCGGCGCAACGGGGATAGCGGCGGAGCGCTTCTACATCAGCATTCCCGGTCCGACGCTGAGCTATGTCCCGCTTTACCATGCGCAGGAAAAAGGCTTCTTTTCCCAGGAGGGATTGGACCTGCAGGTGCTCATCGTTCGGGGAGTGATCGGCGTGAGCAGTCTGATGGCGGGCGAGATCGATCTGACCTGCCACGCGGGCAGCGGCTTTGCCGCGGCGCTGCGCGGTCTTCCCCTTAAGGTCATCTCGGTCACCCGCGATCGTCCGATCCATGAGCTCATCGTCGCCCCATCGGTTACCTCCTCTGCAGAACTCAAGGGTAAGGCCGTTGCCGTGGGCTCTCTCGATGGAACAGCCGCCGTGATGACGCGCCGTGTTCTTCAGGCTAAAGGGCTGGATCCGTACAAGGACGTAACGCTGCTGAGCATGGACACGCACTCCCGGCTCCAATCGCTGCTCACCGGCAAAGTAGCGGGGGCGATGGTGACCTCGCCGTCGACCTACCTGGCCCAGGACCAGGGATTCAAGGTGCTGGGCCGGGGAAGAGACTACATGCGATTTCTTCAGACCGGCGTGGTGGCCACGGACGCCGGCATCAAGCAGAAGCGGGAAAAGATCGTGCGCTTTCTCCGCGCCTGGAACCGGGCGGCGAAATTCTATCAGGACAATCCGGAGATCATGATCCCGTACATCCAGAAGAAGCTCGCCGTGAAAGACGCCCAGCTCGCCCGCAAGATGTACGACGACGACGCCCCCTACATGCTGCCCGGCGGCCGCTTGAGCGCCGAGGCGGCGAAAGAAATCCTCGATATCGGCAGGGAGGCTCTGCGGATCAAGGAGGCGGTGCCGGCGGAGCGGGTTTTCGATTTCTCCCTGGCAACGGAAGCATTGAAATAGGAGGTCATTTATCTCTCATCCTGAGTGATTCATTTTTCATCATGACATAACTGCGAAATCAACGAGGGAGGTCTCCATGAAAAAAAGCATTCTTTGCGCACTTTTCCTGTTCGGCTGCGCCCTTCCGTCCAGCATGGCGCATGCAAGCTCGCATGAATTTTTTAAGGGCAAGACCGTCAGGCTGCTGATCGGAACTTCGGTGGGAGGGGCGATGGACGACTGGGGTCGCTTCATTGCGCCGCACCTGAGCAGGAATATTTCCGGGGCGCCGGATATCGTGGCGCAGAATATGCCCGGCGCCGGGACCCAGATTGCGGCCAATCATATCTACAGCATCGCCAAACCCGATGGTCTGACTCTCGGGCTGGTCAACCCGGGCATCTATGTCGATCAGCTAGTGGGAGGCAAAGAGGTGCGGTTCGACTGGCCGAAATTTTCCTTCATTGGATCGCCGGAACAGTTGGATCAGGTTTTGTTCATACGCACGGACGCCCCTAAGACCATCGAAGATCTTCGCAAAGTCACAGAGCCGGTAAGGTGCGGCGCCACCGGCCGCTCCGGGTTGGCTTATTTTTTACCGAAGCTTCTGGAAGAAGCGCTGGGGCTCAAGATTAATATGGTGGTTGGTTACGGGGGAGGCGGCGACATGAACCTGGCGATGGAGAAAGGGGAGCTGCACTGCCGGGCCGGGACCGTTTCGGCTTATCTGGGCCGCGAACCGACGCGTACCTGGATTAAAAAGGGTTTCGTAGTCGCCCTGGTTCATAGCGGGGCGAAGCGTTATTCCACGTTGCCCGATGTGCCGACATTTTATGAGCTGGCGGAGAAATACAATACGCCTGACTCGATGAAGCGAGTTGCCAAGGTATTGCTCTCATCCGGCGTTTTTGGCCGGCCCTTTATCGGCCCTCCGGGGATGGCCGCGGAGCGGGTCAAAGTCTTGCGCGACGCCTTTTCCAAGACCATGAAGGACCCGGAGTTCCTGGCCGCTGCCAAGAAGAGGAAATGGGATATAGAGGCCACGAGCGGCGAAGAGCTGGAAGCGACGGCCAAAGAAGTTATGGTGCAGCCGCCAGAAGTCATCGAAAGGCTCAAGAAGCTCTTCAGAAAATAGAGCAGGAGGGCGAGTCATGGCAGCCGTCTACGACCCGTCGAAGCGATACGAGATCAAAGTTTGGGATGTCGAGTGCCGAAGGGATCCGGCCCGAACCCTGATGGCCCGGATCTACCAGCCTCAGGCCAGGGGCCCGTTTCCCGTGCTCCTCGATCTGCATGGCGGCGCGTGGAACGATCAGGACCGCACGGCCAACGCGCCGGTGGACGAGCGGCTTGCGGCGAGCGGTCTCCTGGTGGTGGCGATCGACATGCGCCGGGCCCATGAAGCCCCCTACCCCGCCTCGGTGGCGGACGTTGCCCCTTCCCGAAGCGTCCGGGCTCGACGCCGCCCTGGCCTACGTCATCGCACGATCACCGATCAGCGACCCCTTTGCCCGCTACGGGCAAGCAAAAAAGATGAGGCGCGAGAATCTGATCAAGGCCAGCGAGACCTACTTCAACCCCTGGGAGACGATTTTCGAAGGTAACCCGCAGCGCATCCTGGAGCGGGGCGAGCCGGTGACCCTGCCCCGGATGTTCGTGCTGCAGGGTGAGTTCGACGACAACGTGCTCCCCGCGGTGCAGGAGAAGTTTGTCGCCACCTACCGCAAGGCCGGCGGTGAGATCGACTATGAGCTGTTCCTGGGCTGCGAGCATCGGTGGATCATCAAGCCGGGGCCGCAGACGGACCGGGCTATCGAGATGATGAAGGCCTTCATCGCCCGACAACTGCAGGCGCGGCGGCCTGAGGTATTCGCAAATGCCGACCATTGATTCCGACGCTCATGTGGTTGAGTCCGAACATACCTGGGATTTCATGGAGCGGGCCGACCAGAAGTATCGACCCCTCATTGTCCGGCCGCGCGGCAAGGACGGCGGAGAATACTGGTTCATCGACGGAAAAATACGCGGCCTGGTCCGGATAGTTATGACCGCGCAACAGCTCGCCGAAGTGGGGGAGCGCACAGGCCGCGAGATGGCGACTCCTCGGGAGACCCGGGAAATGGAAAACGTGCCGGCGCGGCTGAAGCACATGGACGAGCTGGGCATCGACGTCCAGGTCCTCTATCCGACGATTTTTATCGAGCAGGTAACCGACAAGCCCGAGTGGGAAATCCCCATTTGCAAGGGCTACAACCGCTGGCTGGCGGACATTTACCGCCAAGGCCGAGGCCGGCTCAGGTGGATCTGCGTTCTGCCGCTGCTCGACATGAGCGCCTCGCTGGCGGAGCTCCAGTTTTGCAAGCAGAACGGGGCCTGCGCCGTGTTCATGCGCGGCCTCGAGGGGCACCGGCTCATCACCGATCCCTATTTCTATCCGCTCTACGAGGAGGCGAGCCGCCTCAACCTGGCCGTGGGGGTGCACGTCGGCAACGGCAACCCGCAAGTCATCGACCTGGTGTCGCAGTATAACGGCGGCGGCAGCTTCTGGAAGTTTCGCATTCCCGTCATAGGCGCATTCCATTCGGTGATCATGGGCGGCTTGCCGGAGTTATTTCCCAAGCTCCGGTTTCACTGGGCTGAGGCGGCGGCGCAGTGGATACCCTACGTGGTCAAGGATCTGC
>JACPDC010000142.1 GCA_016184235.1 Deltaproteobacteria bacterium
CCGTTTCACGCTCGAGCACTACCTCACCGCCTATTCAGACCCCCAGACATACCAGCTCCTGGTGAATTCCTTCGTGTTTTCCGGCGGCTCCGCTCTGCTGTCTACGACCCTGGCGCTGGTATTGGCTTGGATCACAGTGCGCACCAACGCCCCCTTTAGAAAAGTATTCGAGCTTACGGCGATCATACCGAACATCTTCCCGCCGGTGATGCTGGCGGTCTCGTGGGCGGTTCTCCTCAATCCCCGCGTGGGGCTGATCAATCTTTTCCTGATGGAGATCTTCGGGCTCGAGAACGCCCCGCTCAGCATCTACTCGCTATGGGGGATGGTCTATGTCGAGGCGCTCATCACCACGCCGCTCGCCTTCCTGATTATCTCCGCCGGACTCTATTCCATGGACCCGGCGCTGGAGGAGTCGGCCAGGGTGGCGGGCTCCGGAAACATCCAGGTGGCCTGGCGCATCACCTTCCCGATCATCCGGCCGGCGATACTGGCGGCGGCTACGCTCAGCTTCGTCAGGGCGATCGAAAGCTTCGACACCCCGGCGATCATCGCCCTGCCCGCGCGCATCGAAGTCTTCACCACGAAGATTTACCGGGAGACGATCGGCGCCTTTCCTCCCAATCACAACCTGGCGGCCACCTACGCCGTCTCTTTGCTGGCGATTACCATGCTTTTTGTTTTTCTCTACCGGCGGTTGACGATCCGCTCCGAGAGGTATGTCACGGTCACCGGCCGGGGTTATCGGCCGACCATCATCGACCTGGGCAAATGGCGTTATCCCGCCTCAGTGGTCGCCGGGCTGATTCTCTTTCTGATCGTGGTCCTTCCATTCCTGGTGATGCTTTACACGTCGCTGGTCACCTACGTCCATGTCCCCGGGAAGAAAACCCCGGGGCTGCTCACCCTGGAGCACTACTGGACCAACTTGTCGGACCCCCGCACCTATCGGGCTCTGAAAAACAGCATCTTTCTGGCGGTCGTGGGCGCCACCCTATGCATGATCCTCGCGGCCATCGTTTCTTACATTACCGCCAAGACCAAAACCGCCGGAAGAGGGATACTCGAAGGCCTGACATTTATCCCGTGGGCCTTTCCCGGCACTGCCCTGGCGATCGGGCTCCTCTGGACCTATGTCTATATCCCGCTGCCCATATACGGCTCGATCTGGATCCTGCTCATCGGCTACATCACCCGCTTCCTGCCCTATGGCCTGAGATCCATGACCAGCACCATCGTTCAGATCCATGACGAGTTGCAGGATGCCTCCAAGGCCTGCGGCGCGGGTTTCATTGCGACCTTCCGCCGCGTTCTCCTCCCGCTCATGAGGCCCGGGTTTATCGCCGGCTGGATCATCCTGGCCACCATATACGTGCGCGAGTTCAGCACCTCGATCTTTCTCTACTCTCCGGGCTCCGAGCCCATCGGACCCTTGCTCTATCATTTTTATGTGGATGGCAACCTGGGACCTATGTGCTCCCTGGCGCTGGTCGTAAGCATCGTCTCCATCATCATGATTCTTTTCGCCCGGCGCGCGGGAAGGAGCGGTCCCCAGTTCGAGAACGGGTAAAAACAGGCAACAGGCAACAGCCAGGCAGTAGGCGATAGGCGGTAGGCAGTAGAATGAACCCGGAAGAAGCCAAGAGGCTCATCGAAGAAAAGCTCCGTTACGAGGAAGTCAAAAAACTCCTGATCAAATTGGTGCAGACTCCCAGCCCGCAGACGGAGCTGCTGGAAAAGGAGCCGCAAGTCCTGTCGTTGATCCGCGAGCAGGTCAAGCCGGAGCTGCAAAAGTCCGGGATCGAGCCGGTGATCGACGATCAGGGAAATCTCCTCGCCCACATCAAGGGCAAGGGAAGCGCCTGCAGCCTTTTGCTCGTCGGCTACGCGATGAACGCGGCGCCGAGCACCATGCAGAATCCCTACTCCGGCGCCGTGGTAGACGGCGCGCCATACGGTCTCAAGGGCGAGTGCGTCTGGGGCAGGGGCGCGTGCGAGCAGAAGGGAAGCCTTACCGCGATGCTCTCGGCCCTCAAGCTGGTCGGGGAATCGAGGACGGAGCTTCCCGGAGATCTTTATTTCGTCACCAGCGCGGCCGGCGAGACCGGTCGGCATGATTCCATCGCCCATGCGCTCGACTACGGCAAGGTGCGGGCCGACTGGGGGATTATCGACGGCCCGCCGGAGATCCAGCTGGGAAACAAAGGCCGAGTCGATATTCTCGTCACCGTGAAGGGCAAAGCATCGCACAGCAGCCGGCCTTGGGAAGGGATCAACGCCGTGGACGGCGCGGCGAAGGTTTTCCATAGGCTCCAGCCGCTGATGCCCTATCCGGCGGAGCGATCCCATCCCGAGCTCGGAAAAGTTTCACTGGCTGCGATGAGCATCGAGAGCTTTCCCAAGGCGACGCACACGATCCAGAGCGAGTGCCGGATACTCTTCGACCGCAGGCTGCTGCCCGGCGATGATCCGGCGGAAGCGCTCCGGCAGCTGGAGGCGGCTATCGGCGATATGGATCCCTTCAAGGTCGAGGTCCAGAGAAGGGACTTCATGTATCCCAGCGAGGTGTCGAAGGAGGCCAGTGTGGTAAAAGCGCTCGCCCAGGCAATTCGTTTGATGCTTGGACGAGAAGCGGGCTACAGCTACTCTACGGCCGCGAACGACACCGGCCTGCTCAACGTGAAGGGAATCGAGGCGGTCAACTACGGCTCCCGCGCTATCCGCTTTCAGCACACGGACCATGACCTGGTCTCAGTCCAAAGTGTTTTCGATGCAGCCAAGGTTTTCGCCTTCCTGGCGCTTGAGCGTTAAGAGAGCCGCTCGCGCGCAGACCGCTCTGCTCCTGGGGCTCATGCTCTTGGGTGCGACGCTATTGCGTCTGAGCGTTCTTACGGCGGCAGGGGCGGCTTCATCCGTTGCAAGCGGCGGCCGGGTTGAGTGGATCGATGTGCATACGCACCTGGTGGTGGGGCGAAGCGGCGGGCGGGATTATGATGGCGCAGTGGAGGCTGCGCTTGCGGCGATGGAAGAGGCGGGCATTAGAAAGATGGTGCTCATGCCTCCCCCTCAGGTGTCCGGCATGCCAGGCAATCACGACTATGACCACTTCGTAGAGATCGTGAAGCGCTATCCGGCACGCTTAGCGTTTCTTGGCGGCGGCGGGAGCTTAAACCCCATGCTTCAGGAGGCAGGCCAGAGCCGGGAAGTAGCCCACGGGCTGAGACGGGCCTTCGAAGAAAAGGCAAACGAGATCCTCCGGTACGGCGCTGCGGGCTTCGGAGAGATAACCGCGCACCACCTCTCCCACATGCCGGGCCATCCTTACGAATCGGCGCCCGCGGATCATCCGCTGCTTTTTTTGCTCGCGGATATCGCGGCACGCGGCGACGCGGTGATCGATTTCCATTTCGACGTCGTCGCTGAGGAGATGAAGGCGCCGGAATGGCTGCTCTCGCCGCCCAACCCGCAGCTCTTCAGCGCCAACCTCGCCGCCTTTGAGCACCTGCTCGCACACAACCGGAAGGCCAAGATAGTCTGGGCCCACGCCGGCTCGGACATGCTCGGTTTTTGGACCACGGATCTCAGCCGCAGGCTCCTGACAAAATATCCCAACCTCTACATGAGTCTGAGAATGGCTCCTGGCCGCACGCCCCAGAACCACCCCATGGAGAGGGGCGGGAGGATCAGGCCGGAATGGATGCGGCTGCTGCAGGATTATCCGGACCGCTTTGTCATCGGCGGTGACCAGTTTTTCACCTCGCCTTCGCTGCGCGGCCAAGGGCCTGGAATCACGTTCTCGCAGCGCGCCCCGATCGTCCGCGAGCGCACGAGAGCATTTCTCACTACGCTTCCTCCGGAGCTCTACCGCACGATCGCCGTTGAAAACGCAACGCGCCTTTACAAATTGAAGGACTAGAGTGGGGCGTTTCGGATTACGAACTCTGGCAGCGGCTTGACAAATGTATCCAAGTTAGGGTACAGATATATGAGTCGGTGGAAACGTCACGGGGTTATCGTGGTTCTCTATTCGACGGATCATGACCCGAAGCATGTTCATGTTTTTGAAGATCGCAAGCGCCTTCTCAAATTTGACGTTGAGTCCTGGACTGTGATGGAGGGCAGAATGACACCCAGGGCCAGGAAGGCGCTTGAGGCACTGAGAAGAGAAGGCTTGATATGAGAAATCCTAAGTTCAAACA
>JACPDC010000143.1 GCA_016184235.1 Deltaproteobacteria bacterium
TCGTGGCCGCCTCATTGACCTCATAGAGACACATATCCGGGCCGCCCGTGATATTGATCAGCACCCCCCTGGCGCCGTGGATCGAGATGTCTTCCAGCAACGGGCTGGAGATCGCTTTTTGCGCCGCCTCCACCGCCCGGTTCTCGCCCGAGGCGGAGGCCGCGCCCATGAGCGCCAGCCCCATCTCCGCCATCACCGTTCGCACATCGGCGAAATCGAGGTTGATCAGCCCGGGCGTGATAATGAGATCGGAGATGCCGCGCACCGCCTGCAGCAGGATGTCGTCCGCCTTCTGGAAGGCCTCGAGCATCGTGGTGGTCTTCGCCGCGATGCTGAGCAGGCGCTGGTTGGGAATGACGATCAAGGTGTCGACGTGTTCCTTGAGCTCGTGAATCCCCTCCTCGGCTTGCCGCATCCTCTTCTTGCCTTCGAAGACAAAAGGCTTGGTGACCACGCCCACGGTGAGGGCGCCGACCTCGCGCGCAACCTTGGCGATCACCGGCGCCCCGCCTGTCCCTGTCCCTCCGCCCATGCCGGCGGTAATGAAGATCATGTCGGCGCCCGACAGAAAGCTTCGGATCCTCTCCTGGTCTTCCAGGGCGGCGCGCCTGCCGATCTCCGGGTTGGCCCCGGCGCCGAGCCCCTTGGTGATCTTCTCGCCGAGCTGGATCTTCACCGATGCCCGGCTTGCCTCGATGGCCTGGGCGTCGGTGTTGGCCGCCATGAAGTCGACGCCGGTCAACTTGGCCGCGATCATGGTGTTGACGGCGTTGCCGCCGCCGCCGCCGATCCCGATGACCTTGATCCGGGCGCCCAGGCTAACGTGCTCTACGAGTTCAAACATATGTCCTCCTTGTTATTCGTGCTCGTTTACGAACATGAGTCACGACAATTGAATCGGTTAAAAAAATTCGCTGAACCAGTCGACCATGCGATTTCTCACTTTGGCGAAGAGGTTGTCCTCGCGTATGCGGAAAAAGCTCTTCTCCTGCCGCTTCATCCCGTAAAGAACCAGCCCCACGCCGGTGGCGTAAATCGGGCTCGAGACCACGTCGACGAGCCCGCCCACCCGGGTCGGGATCCCGAGACGAACCGGCATGCCGAAGATTCCCTCCGCCATCTCGATCATGCCGGGAAGCAGCGTCGATCCGCCGGTCATCACGGCGCCCGAGGCGAGCGATCCCTCGTAGCCTGATTTGGCGATCTCCCGGCGAATGAGCTGGAAGATCTCTTCCAGACGGGGCTCGATGATCTCGCACAGGATCTGCCGCGAGATGGTCCGGGAGTTTCTCCCGCCGACGCTCGGCACCTCCACCCGCTCGTCCTTGGTGACCATCGAGGTGCGGGCATAGCCGTAGCGTTGCTTGATCCTTTCGGCCTCCCCGATCGGCGTGCGCAGCCCCGCCGCGATGTCGCTGGTCAGGTGGTTTCCTCCGATGGCCAGGACCGCGGTGTGCTTGACCGCACCGTCGTGAAAGAGGGCGATGTCCGTCGTCCCCCCGCCCATGTCGACGAGCGCGACCCCCAACTCCCTCTCTTCGGGAGTGAGCACCGCCTCCGCGGAGGCCAACGGCTCCAGGGCGATATCCGCCACGTTCAGTCCCGTGCGGTTGCAGCACTTGATGATGTTCTGCGCCGAGGTGACCGCCCCGGTCACGATATGGACCTTGGCCTCCAGCCGCACCCCGGACATGCCCAGGGGCTCCGTCCTGGTCGTCGATGATGAATTCTTGCGGAAGTATGTGCAGCACCTCCCGATCCATCGGGATCGCCACCGCCTTGGCCGCGTCGATCACCCGCTCGACGTCCCGCTGCGTCACCTCCTTGTGCTTCACCGCCACGATGCCATGGCTGTTGAAACCCTTGATGTGCCCGCCCGCGATGCCCGTAAAGACCGAGTTGATCTCGCAGCCGGCCATGAGCTCGGCCTCCTCCACCGCTTTTTTTATGGAGTCCACCGTGCTTTCGATATTGATGACCACTCCCTTGCGCAGACCTTGGGAGGGATGGGAGCCCACGCCTATGACCTCCATGCCGCGCTCGGTCATTTCCCCGACGACCGCGCAGACCTTGGAGGTTCCGATATCGAGCCCGACAATGAGACTGTTCTTGTTCTTCTTGGCCATCTCTCTATTTTGGATTTTGGATTGCCGATTTTAGATTGAATCCAAAATCCCAAATCCAAAATCTAAAATTCCTCTATCCCTTTATCCCTTCGCCTTCCTCATTCGCGCCACGACCTGGTCGCGGAAGCTCACGTCCAGGGAGGCGAGCCGCGCCTCCTTGCCTTTCCACATGGGGAGGACTCTCTCCAGCCGCTCCAGCTTTCCTTGCCAATCTCCCCAACCCACCTGCACCGGGATCGGATAGACCATGGGGTAGAGAACCAACCCCCCGTGAGCGGAGAAATGGATTTCAGAAAGGGCGAGAGATCCTTCTCTCATCATATCGGCGACCTTCAGCGCCTCCCGAATCTTCTGGCGGGTCGCGTGGCTCTGAGAGGCGAGGTCGCCCTGCTTGAGCCCCGTGAGCATCGGGAAGTCCGACTTCTCCCCCTCTCCGACCTCCTTGAAAACGAAGCCTTCGGCGTCCACGTAATAGAGCCTTCCCAGCACCACGATCCCTTTGGCCTGCCGCTCTTCCACCTCGATCACGACCCGCCGGGGCAGCTCCCGTCTGACCAGAACCCGCTTGACCCAGGGATGCTTGCCGACCTTGCGCTCGATCGCTGCCGGATCGACCTTCCAGATGTTCATTCCCTGATTCATTCCCGCCATCGCCACGATCTCGCTGCCCCCTACTTTATCGCCCGCCCGCACCCGGATCTCCTGGACCGAGAAATAGGGATGGTTGAGCAGCTCCTCGCGCAGATCCCCTCCCAGCCGCCTGACGTGAGGCCAGGCGAAAATCAGCGCCGGGATCGAGGAGACGGCAAGCAGCGCGGCGGCCCAGGCGGCAAAATTCGGCCGGCCCGACTCTCCATCCTTTCTCTTGTTTCCTCTGAAGCGCGAAAAAATCCCCATATCTTCTACTCGGCCGCGCTCCGGGACGGCCATTCCCCCAACAACCGGACCTCGGGCTGAAGCTCGATGTTGAATTGTTTTTTAACCTCCGCCCGGGCGACGTCCATCAGGCCGCGCACATCCGCGGCCCTCGCCCCGCCGAGATTGACGATGAAGTTCGCGTGTTTTGCCGAGATCTCGGCCCTGCCGATCCTTTTTCCCTTGAGCCCCGCCGCCTCGATCAGCCGGCCGGCGAAGTCGCCGGGCGGGTTTCTGAATACCGAGCCGCAATTCGGATACCCCGATGGCTGGCTGCTCTTTCTCCGGACCACCAACTGGCGCACCTTGAGCCCCACATCGTCCGCCTTGCCCTTTGCCAGCCGCATGCATACGCGGGTCACAAGGGTCCCCGGCGGCAGGTGCGAGTCGCGATAGGTAAAAACAATCTCCCCTCGCTCCAAGCTGAGCGGCGCTCCTTTTTCGGTGACTCCCTCGACGCGCGCCACGATCCGTTCCATCTCTGAGCCGTAAGCGCCCGCGTTCATCACCAGCGCCCCGCCGACGCTGCCGGGGATGCCCTCGGCGAACTCCAGCCCGCTCAAGCCCCGGCGCGCCGCGGCGCGCACCAGCTGGGCCACTGGACACGCTGCGCCCACCGTCACCAACACTTCCCCATCTTTTTCCAGCCACTCGGCCTGCTGGAACTCGCCGGCGAAGCGGATCACCGCCCCGCGCACCCCCAGATCGCTGACCAGGATATTGCTCCCTTTTCCCAGCACGCAGAATGGAATTCCGCAGCGGTCGAGGAGCTTCAACACCCGGCTCAAGGCGGCGCTCCTTTCCACGTCGAGAAGATAGTCCGCCGGCCCGCCGATCTTCATCGAGGTGTAGCGGGCGAGCGGCTCGTCGATCTTGACCTTCAAGCCGGTTATCTCTTTCAGCTTCTGGACAAACGGGGTGTCGCCCGCCTCTTTTCTCATCGGAACCATTTTGATGTCCGGTTGCCTGAAGGCAAAAGGTAAAAGGCAAAAGTAAAAAGATCGGATGTTTTGCATTTTGCCTTTTTACTTTTTACTTTGAACACGATCACGTCCTTTCATCCCTTCAATGCCTCCACCAGTTCTTCTCCCACTTTGTATACGTCCCCGGCCCCGAGAGTGAGAACGATATCTCCGGGGCGGAGCTTGGAAAGGAGCTGTTCTACGATCTCACGCCGGTCCGCAATAAACTCCGCCTCCAGATGACCCCGGCGCTTGACCGCCTGATAGAGCGCCTCTCCGGTGATGCCCGGGACAGGCTCTTCTCCCGCCGGGTAGATTTCCGTAAGCACCAGCCGATCCGCGCCATCAAAGGCAGACAGAAAATCGTCGAACAGGTCCCTGGTGCGGCTGTAGCGATGCGGCTGGAAAATCACGGTGAGGGGGCGCTTCCAGCCGTCGCGGATCGCCTGCAGCGTCGCCTGGATCTCCACGGGATGATGGCCGTAATCGTCGATCACCAGGATTCCTCGCCCCTCCCCCGCGCAGCACGGAGAATTGAACCCCCATAGACTCGCTGCGCAGATCCGCGGCGCAAAAGTCGGCCTCCGGCGACAGGCCGTAGGTGACAAAGCGCTTCTTGATCTTCGGGATCAGGGCGCGCACATTGGGATGGTCCAGACACAACACCGCCAGGCCGTAAAAAGGCACCTTGTTGATGAAGTCGAGGAAGCTTTCGCTCAGCCGGTCCATCGTCCGATAGAAATCCATATGCTCGCGATCGATGTTGGTAACCACGGCTATGGTCGGAGAGAGCAGCAGGAAGGTCCCGTCGCTCTCGTCGGCCTCGGCCACCAGCATCTCCCCCTGTCCCAGCTTGGCGTTGCTGCCGAGCGACCGCACTCTCCCTCCTATGACCATCGTGGGATCCAGTCCCGCGGCGCTCAAAACCGCGGCGATCATCGACGTGGTGGTGGTCTTGCCGTGGCTGCCCGCCACCGCTACGCCGTATTTCATACGCATCAGCTCCGCGAGCATCTCCGCCCGGGGGATCACCGGGATATGGCGCCTGCGGGCCTCCAGCACCTCGGGATTGGAAAATCTCACCGCCGTCGAGATCACGACCACCGAAGGGTCGCCGGCGAGATTCGTCTCTCCATGGCCGGCAAAGATCTTCGCCCCCAGGGACTCCAGCCTGCGGGTGGACTCGCTCTCGCGCAGATCGGAGCCGCTTACCGAGTAGCCCAAATTCAAAAGCACCTCCGCGATCCCGCTCATGCCGATGCCACCGATTCCGACAAAATGGACCCGGTGTTTCTTTTGCAACATAGAACGTTCAAAGCGTTTAAATCGTTCAAACAGTTCAAATCGTTAAACGGCTTGAACTTTTTTATTCCTGGACCAACGCATAACATTCATCCACGATTTTTTTTGCCGCTTCGGGCTTCCCTAGTTTTTTGGCCGCCTCGCCCATGGCCGTGAGCCGGCTGCGGTCCGAATAGAGGGCGCGGATCCGGTCGGCCAGTCTTTCTCCGTTCAGCTCCCGGTCGAGAATCATCTCCGCCGCGCCGCGCTCCTGGAGCGCCTGGGCATGAAAGCGCTGGTGATCGTAGGCGGCATACGGATAAGGAACCAGGATCGCGGCCTTGCCGAAGGCGGTCAGCTCCGCCACCGTCCCGGCCCCGGCGCGGCAAACTACCAGGTCCGCCCGCGCATAGGCCTCATCCATCCGCTCCACGAACGAAAGGACCTGAGCCTCGAAGGGAAGCGAACCGTAAGCCGCCTTGATCGCGGCGAAATCCGCCTCCCCGGTCTGGTGGATCACGCGCAGCTGCGTCGACAGCTCCCTCAGCCTTTGCAAGGCGTCGACGACGCTGGAGTTGATTTTGCGGGCCCCCGCGCTGCCGCCGAAGACGAGCAGGGTGAATTTTTCGCCCTTGGCGACTTGCGGCAGAGTTTGCCAGCGCACCGGATTTCCCGTCTCCACGACCTTGGCGCGGGGAAAATAAGCGGCGCTCTCGGCAAAAGAAGTAAAGATCCTCCCCACCAGCCAGCCCAAGACCCGATTGGTAAAACCGGGACGGAGATTCTGTTCCATTATGGCTGAGCGAACTCCTTTCCATCTGGAGGCGAGCAGCAAGGGGCCCGAGGCGTAACCTCCCAGGCCGATGACGCAATCGGGCCGAAAACGGGCGATGATCCCGAGGGATCGGAAAAAGCTGACCGGGATGCCGTACAGGGCCTGAAAGAGGCCGCGCAGGCCCCTCCCTTTGAGGCCGCGTATCGGGATGGTGGCCAGGGGAAAGCCCTCTTTGGGAAGGGTCCGCTTTTCGATTCCCATCTCAGTGCCGACAAAGAGAATTTCCGTCCTCCGATCTCGTCTCTGAAACTCGCGCGCCACGGCCAGCCCGGGAAAGAGATGGCCACCGGTTCCCCCGCCAGCCATGATCAGCCGCATTCCTACGTTCTCCCGCGCGACAGGCTGAGCAGTATCCCCGCGCAGGTCATATTCATCACCATGGCCGAGCCGCCGTAACTGATAAACGGCAGCACCAGGCCCTTGGTGGGCATCAAGCCCATGACCACGCCCATATGAATCAAGGCTTGAAGTCCGAGCAGGGTGGTCGTGCCAAAAGCCAGGTACTGACAAAACGGCTCTTCTATTCTCGCCGCCAGACGGAATCCCCGCACGAGGATCACGCCGAAAAGCGCCAAAACAGCGAGGGCGCCCAACAAGCCCAGCTCCTCGCCGATAACCGAGAAGATGAAATCGGTGTGGGCCTCGGGCAGATAAAAGAGTTTCTGCCGGCTCTCCCCCAAGCCCCGGCCCCACAGCTGGCCGGAGCCGAAAGCGATATAAGACTGAATGATCTGGAAGCCCGTGTTCGAGGCGTCCCTCCAGGGATCGAGAAAGGTGAGGAGGCGCCTCAGGCGGTAGTCGGCGCCGACCACGGCGAGCCCTACCGCGGGCAGAGCCAACAGGCCGATGGCAGCCAGGTGGGAGAACTTGGCGCCGCCGACGAAGAGCATGAGAAAGAGAATCATGCCGAGAATGAGAGTCGTCCCGAGGTCCGGCTCCAACAGGACCAGTCCTAAGAAGAGGCCGCCGATGATCAGGTGCGGCAACAGTCCGATCCCGAAGGTCTGGACCCTCTCCCCTTTTTTCGCCAGGGAGTGGGCCAGGTAAAGCACGAGAGTGATCTTGGCCAGCTCCGCGGGCTGGAAGACGAACCCTCCCAGAGGCAGCCAGCGTCTGGCGCCGCCGCGCGATAAACCGATCCCCGGGATGAGAACCAGAATCAAAATGAAAAGGGTCAGGGCGAGAAGGGGATAGACGAAGCGACGGTAGGAGGCGGCCGGAAGCAAGGCCGCAATGCAGAGCGTCAGCAGCCCGGCGCCCACCGCCGTGAGCTGTTTACGGAAAAAATAGGTCCCGTCGGAGAAGCGCTCTTGCGAATAGAGGTAACTGGTGCTGAGCACCATGATGATTCCCACAGCCAACAGGGCGGCAACGGAGAAAAAGAGCCAGCCGTCGACCGCTATACCGTCTTTCATAAAGCTTGGACCATGGCCTTAAAGGCCTTTCCCCTTTCCGCGTAGTTCTGAAACATGTCGAAGCTCGAGCAGGCGGGAGAGAGCAGAACGACATCTCCCGGCCCGGCGCTGCGGTAGGCCTCCCGGACCGCCGCCGCGAGATCCTCCACGACGAGGGTTTCGGTCAGGCGACCGAGCGCGCTGCGGATCTTTTCCTTCGCGGCGCCGAACAGTACGAGCTTCTTGACCTTGCGTCTCACCTCGTTTTCCAGCACCCGGTAGTCTCCCCCCTTGTCGACGCCTCCGGCGATCCAGACTACCGGGACCGAAAAGCTCGCCAGAGATTTCACGGCCGCGCCCACATTGGTGCCTTTGGAGTCGTTGTAGAACCGGATGCCGTTCTTTTCGCGCACGAACTCCAGCCGGTGCTCGAGCCCGGCAAACCCCTCGATCACCTTCTGGATGGCGCCTGCGGGCGCCCCGACGGACTTCACCGCCGCGATCGCGGCCATCATATTCTCGACGTTGTGGACCCCTTGGATCTTGACCCGGGCGAGAGAGAACTTTTCCTCGCGACCCTCCCCGCGCCAGATCATCTCGCCCGCGGTCGCACAGACCCCGTCGCGCACCTCCTCCCAGCCGAACGAGACCACCCGTGAGCGGACACGCTCCCGGAGGGGCCACACCAGCGGGTCATCGCGATTGAGAACCGCGATGTCCTCGCCCGCCTGCGCGGCAAAGATCCTTTTCTTGGCGTTGCCATAGGATACAAAGTCCGGATAGCGGTCCAGGTGATCCTCGGTGAGATTCAGCAGTACCGCGACTTTCGGGCGGAACTCCTCCACCCACTCGAGCTGAAAACTGCTCACCTCGACCACGCCCCAGTCCCAGTTGTCGCCGAGGAAGCCGATCAGGGGCGCGCCGATGTT
>JACPDC010000144.1:0-4160 GCA_016184235.1 Deltaproteobacteria bacterium
CCTTCAAGCCCAGCATCGTCCCATCCTTCTTGAGCGCCAGCTCCGAGGTCATCGCCTGGTCGCGGCCCTGGATGACGCCGACGAAATCTTCGCTCCGGCTGGCGATCCATTTGACCGGCCGGCCGAGCTTCAAGGCCAGATAGGCGATGAGAATATATTCTCGGTAAAGCGGTCCTTTGCTGCCGAATCCGCCGCCGACGTCGGGCGCGATAACGCGGATCCTGTGCTCCGGAAAGCCGAGCGCGGTCGCCAAGTCCGCGCGCGCGCGGTGCGGAGCCTGAGTGGAAAGCCACAGGGTGAGATCGCCCGTCGGCTCCGGCCTGGCCACAGCGCGCCTGGGCTCGAGCGCCATCGCGACCAGACGAGGGCTGGCGATATGCATCCGGCAGATATGGTCGGCCTCCGCGAAGGCCTTTTCCACATCGCCGCTTTTCCTGGTCGCGGTAAAGCAGACGTTGCTGTCGAGCTCCTCGCGCGCCAGCGGCGCTCCGGGCTCCAAGGCCTTTTCGGCGTCGGTCACAGTGGGCAACGGCTCATATTCCACATGGATCGCATTGGCGCCGTCATTGGCGAGGGCGCGGGTTCGCGCTGCGACCGCCGCCACGGGAGTCCCCGCCGCATGCACGGCGCCTCGAGCCAGGGGGGGATGGGGCGGTATTTTCATGCCGGGCGCCGCCGCGGGCACCGGGACATTCACGCGCTCGCCGATTTCGTTGCCGGTCAAAACGGCCTCGACGCCGGCCATCGCCTTGGCCGCCGCGGCATCGATGGAGGTAATCTTTGCGTGCGGGTGGGGACTGCGCAGGACCGCCATGTGAAGCATTCCCGGCAGCTGGATGTCGTCCGTGTAGCATCCTTTGCCGGTCACCAGAACGGGGTCCTCGACCCGGCGAATCGATGCGCCGATAAGTCCGCTCCCGTGACGCTCGGTTGTCATATTAAGACCTCAATTGTGAAATCTGAAAGCTGAAAACGGAAATGTTAAAAGTGAGATTTCCGCTTTCCGTTTTCATAATTCATCGTTTGTTACTTGCTGCTGCTTCGATGGCTTTACGCGCGTACACCGTGGCCATGTGGCGCTTGTAGTCCGCGCCGGCGTACACGTCGTCGTCCGGGTCCGCCCCTTCGGCCGCCTTGGCTGCGGCAGCGGCGATAATCTCGGGGGCGAGCTGCTGGCCCTGCAGGGCCGCCTCCGTCGCCCTGGCGCGGAACGGAACGCTGCCCAGTCCGCCGATCGCGACCCGGACCGAGGCGCACAGGCCGGAGGGCTGGCGGATAACCAGCGCGCCCGCGCTCACGACGACATAGCCCGAAGCCGGGTGCGGCAGCTTCGCGTAGGACGTGCCGGCGCCGGGGGACGGCAGCGGGACGCGGATCTCCGTCAGCACCTCGTTGGCCGCAAGCGCGGTAGTGTAAAAGTCGACGAAAAAATCCTCCGCCGAGACGGCCCGGCTGCCCGACGGCGATACCAACACGAAAGAGGCGTTGAGCGCGGTCAGGATGACGGGAAAGTCAGCCGCCGGATCGGCATGGGCGACGCTGCCGCCGATGGTGCCGCGGTTCCGGACCTGGACGTCGCCGATCAGCGAAGCCGCCTCGGCCAACCCGGGCAGGCGCCGGCGCACCAGCTCCGAGGAGGCGACGTCGGCATGCACCGTGAGGGCGCCGATGGCGAGACTGTCTCCTTCGATGCGCGCACCGCCGAGTCCGGGCAGCCGCCCCAGGTCGATCAGGCAGCCGGGCCGCGCCAATCTCAGCTTCATGGCCGGGATCAGGCTGTGACCCCCGGCCAGCAATTTGGCGTCTTCACCGTGCTTGTCGAGCAGCTCCAGCGCCTCCTGGAGCGAGCGCGGCGCGACGTATCCGAAGTTAGCCGGAAACATGATCACCCCTCGCTGCGGCAAGGCAAAAGTCAAAAGTAAAAAGGCAAAAATATGACCCGCTTTGTCCTGCTTTCACTTTTGTTCATCCTCCGTTTTTTGCTTTTACCCTTTTACTTTTTACTTGCAGCTGCCGCCCACTTCACCGCCTCGATGATGTTGACGTAGCCGGTGCAGCGGCAGAGATTGCCTTCCAGCGCGCGCCGGATCTCTTCCTCGCTCGGCCTCGGGTTGCTCTTCAGCAGATAGACGGCGCTCATGATCATGCCCGGCGTGCAGTAGCCGCACTGCAAGCCGTGTTTCTCGCCAAAGCCCTCCTGCACCGGGTGCAGCGCTCCTTCGCGCGCCAGACCTTCGACGGTGGTGATCTCCGCCCCGTCGGCCTGGACCGCCAGAATCGTGCACGATTTTACGGACCGGCCGTCCAGAAGAATCGTGCAGGCGCCGCACTGGCTCGTATCGCAACCGACGTGCGTGCCGGTCAGGCCCAGATGGTCGCGGAGAAAGTAGACCAGCAGTTCCCGCGGTTCGACCTCGGCCTGGCGCTTCGTGCCGTTGACCGTGACGGCGATGGTTCTCGTTTCGTCCTTCATGGTTTGTTCCACTGACACCGTTCCTCCGTTTGCGCATCCTCTTAACTGCTGATATCCAAGCCAGGGTTAAGAGTCAAACGGAGGCCGCCGGCTGGCACGGCGCCGCTATAAATAGGCAAGAGGCAACAGGCAATATCACTTTTCCAGCAGGACTTTTTCCAGCGGCCCGTTTTCACGGAACGGCCCCGGCCAGCCGAGATATTCTTTAAACTCGGGCCGCTTTCTCATCAAGTCTCGCACCACATTTTCGATTCCCTTGTCCGGCACCACCGGAGCCGGTTTGAAGAGGCGCGCATAGGCCGCGACCGACTTTTTGACGATCACGGGATCTTTTTCCCTGAGCCATTTGGAAAAGGATTTCTCGGCGAATAGATGGTCCTTTTGGATCAGGTGAATACCCGCGACATAGGCCCTGAGGAAATCTTCGGTGGTCTTCGGCTCGGCTCGGATAAAGGCCCGGCTGCTGGTCACGCACGAGGCGGGATAGACGAGATCCGTCTTGCTCAAGTCGACGAGCACCGGCCAGCCCCGCTCCAGAAAGGGAATCGCGTAGCGGGTCGTGAGGGCGGCGGCCTGGATGCGCCCGGTTTCCAGCGCGGCGACGATTTCCGGCCCGGCGCCCAGCTGCAGGACGATCAAGTCCCGTTCCGGGTCGAGCCCGACATGCTTGAGCGCCGACCTGAGATAGAAATGGGTGCTCGATCCGTAGCGCGTCACGGCGCTGCCCTGGCCCTTGAGATCGGCGGGCGATTTGATCTCCGGGCGCGTGATCAGGTAGACGGGGTCCGCGTCGATGGGACAGGCGAGCATGGCGACGTCGCCTCCGGCCGCGCGCGCGGCCACGACCGACTCCGCGCCCACGCCGGAAAAGGGCAGATCCCCGGTGATGATCGCCAGCGTGATCAACGAGCCGCCCCGGACCTGCACCGGCTCGACGTTCAGGCCGTGCCGGGCGAAAAGCCCGGCGTCTCGCGCCACCCAGACCGGGAGGTGGGCGGGCGAGGCCGAGGTTCCGTAGTAGATGCGCTTCAGCTCCTGCGCGGATGTCTTCTGACTGAGGAGCAGCAGCGCGCCGCAGACGGCGATGAGAGTTGCGGACTTAAAGCGGCTCATGAGCCCGGCGCAAACGTTAAACTCGAAACGGGCCTGAAGATAGGGCAAAACAAAGAAGAAGACAACGTCTCCCCCTTTCTCCCATTGACAAACCGAAGAGCGATTCTGTAGAGAGAGAGGGGAATAGAAAGGGGGATTGAGACCGATGATCAGGAAACTGTTGTTGGCCGGGGCTATCTTTTTCACGCCGCTCAGCCTTTTTGCTCAAGAGCAACACTTTGTCAGCTATGGCGGCACCGCGGGGTTTCAGGCGACCGTATGGGCGATGAAGGATTTGAAGACTTTCGACAAGTACGGCTTGAACGGCGAGGTGGTCTTGGTGGGGGGCTCGGCGCGTCAGATCCAGGGCGTGCTGGGCGGGAGCACGGAATTCGCCCAGGTCGACATCACCGCCGTGGTTTCGGCGAATCTCAAAGGGGCGGACCTGGTGGTCATTGGCGGCACGCTCAATCGAATTCCGTTCAGCATGGTGACTCAGCCGGAAATTCGCGAGGCGAACCAGCTCAAGGGGAAGAAAATCGGCGTCGTGAATTTCGGCGGCGTCAACGAATACTCCGTTCTCGCCGCGCTCAGC
>JACPDC010000144.1:4183-5263 GCA_016184235.1 Deltaproteobacteria bacterium
GTGATCGTCCGGCGCGCCTACCTGGAGAAAAATCGCGATGCGGTCAAGCGCTTCATGAAAGCGCACAGCGACGCCGTGTACCAATTGAAGCACAACAAGAAAAAAGGCATGGAGGTGCTGCAGAAGCGCCTCCTGCAAAAGGACAGGGACATCATCGAGGCCACCTACGACTACTACGGCCCGAAGTTCGAGTTCCCGCCGCGGGTGAGCCGTGAGGGCGCCGCGGCTACGGCCAAGTTTGTCACGGACCGGGTAGGAGGAGGAAAAGCGATCGACACGGGCAAAATCATCGACGAGAGCATCGTCGACGAGCTGGAAAAAGAAGGGTTTTTCAAAGCGCTGGGCAAATAAAAGTCAGACCTCAAATCACGGCTTCCAGCCGCTGGCCTTGAGCTCCTCGTGGGCCCTGCGCACGAAGCTCAAATCGAAGATATCGGTGACCTTGATCTCGCCCTGGACTTTCGTGGTGCTTTTCATCTCATCGATCATCGCCTGAAGGACGTTGTCCTTGCTGAACCCCTCGCGCACCAGCAGCGCGGCTTCGGCGTCATAGATCGCGTTGGCCAGCTCCTGGTCCGTCATCCGCAGGGTCTCCATCATATAGCGGATCGCCGGCTGCCGCTTGCCGAGGAAAAAATTCGTCCCCTTCAGGCCGGCGCGGATAAAGCGGAAGATCCTCCCGGGGTTTTGCCTGATCTTATCGTCCGAGGTCGCCAGCCCGCCCTGGATAATGTTGGCGTAGTCGCTTGCGGCCGCGAGCTTCGTAAAGCCCTCCTTTTGGGCCCGGATGCTCATCGCCGCGTTGAAGAGCGTGGCATGGATCGCTTTTCCCTTTAAGGCCGGGAAGCGCACACCGTCTCCGCCCATGACCACGAGATGGACATCCTTGGCCGGGTCGATGCCGTTGCGCCTCAGGATCTCCCTGGTAACGATGGCGAGGGAGCCTTCCGGAGACATGATCGCGATGTTGGCGCCGCGCAGTTGGGCGATCGACCTGATGTTGGGCTGGGCGATGAGCTCCCATCCGGGCTTGTCCTGAAAGACCGTGAGGATCTTCACCGGGACGCCGCGCACCGCCGC